>CAJLFL010000076.1 GCA_905205855.1 uncultured Eubacteriales bacterium
TTCTTTATATATTTTTTCTCCGTTTATCAGCAGAAAAACATTTCTGTTTCCGGCATAATCGCACGCCTCTGCCTCAAAATATCCGTTGCATGTAAAATGATATATTCCGTCCTGATCCGGATTGACCTTTATGTATGCCTGCATCCCGGATTCCTCCGAGCTGTAATCGTACCACTCGTATCTGACGTCCGGATTATTCTCAATATCATCATTTTCGGTTGCAATTCTCCAGGCACTCAGTCCGCTTCTGCCGTAATACTGAAGCATATATTTATTCAAAAAGGCTTCCGGAGTATCTGTAACAACCGTTCCGTCAGGCTTTGTCTGTGTATCGGTGAGTGAGTTTACTTTAACAAGAACCTCATTTGTCATACGCTTTGTTTCAGATATTGAAATATCAAATACCGGATCTGTATTATCTCTGCGTAGCTTAAGCACATAAATCGGAGATACCTCGCCGCTTTCGGGGTGCTCAAATCTGTAATACAGCGTCATTTCTCTGTATTCCTCACTCAGACCGGACAGATAATCGCCAATGCAATACGGAGCGGAAACGACAGTATATCCGGCGTCAAACGCAATCGGCTCGGAAAGTCTTTGAGGATTCTCGCCCACGCGCACCGCAAGCTTTGTGGTATTGCTCATATCAATCGTGTTGCAGACAGGCGCACCGTAAAATGCTTTATCGCCGTTAAGAGTTAATCTTCCGCCCAGTGTCGAAAAACGTATATACAGCTCCTTTGATGTGTATGTCGGTATACAATACACAGGTATATCGGGAGTAATATCCCTCCCGTCACGGTCAAATACTGCCTCTGTATTTATCCTTTCGTAATCATCAAGATGACCGAGAGTTGATTCCCAGTCTCCGCTGAAATATGAAACGCTGTCTATTATTCCCTTTGGAGCATTGTTAAAGGCAAAGTAAGCCGACGGCTTGCTCTCCGGCGCTATTGTGCCTGCATATGCCATATTGCAAACAAACTCATAACGTACCGCATATCCGTTTTCTTCCTCCCGGCTTTCGTCTGTTTCGCAATATTCCGTTCCTATATACTGCGGATCAATATCAACTATCGCACTGTGCGTTCCCTCTGCAGCTTTGTCAAAGCCAAGCTCCTCAAATGTCCATGTTTTTATATTGGTGCGACTTTTAACATCACCCTGCAGGTTATATCCGGCATATACGACCTTTTCCAGCGTAACACTGCTGTTTTCGGCATCAATGCGGTCAAGTCCGCTTACCGGATCCTTTTCAAGATAGAATTCTGCCTGTGCAAAGCCGTGCAGACTCGGTGTATTAAGCGGATAATCGTACTTATCCGTATCCGTTGCCCAAAGCAACCCTGAGCCGTTTTCGTCCCTTACATAATCAATGCGCTTTCCTGTATTGTTGTTGGTCGAAAACCTCCTTTGCCGCAGACTGACCTTAGGCGCACCGTAAAGCGTGTTAAATTCCGCTGTTTTTAAAAGAGTTGTACCGTCATCCTTTTCGGCTGCGATTATAAGAATAAGCGGACGTGATGTATCGTCAGGCAAAACATTATCGCCATAACTTTCGTCACCAGGATTTATTGCTGCAACATAAGTATCTGCTGTCAGCTCTGCCGTAAAGCTGTCTGAATTATTACTCTGCTCTGTGTCCGGATCTTCGTCCTGAAGTTCGGTCACATTACCCTGCAATTCGGCGCGGGCTTTCATATCGCTTAAAAAGCCATCGGATATATACGCTGACGTATCTGTCGTATTTGCCGGTTTTTCCGCCCATGTATACCAATAACGCTTTACGTTCTCAATCACAACCGATGCAGACGGATAGTCTCCGGCAAGATATGTCTTATCGGTGTCCGCGGTATAATCAACAGTCGCATAGGTCCTGTCAAACTTCATCGAAAGCTTTAAGACCTCGCTTACGTTTTCGCTTGAATCCTTTGCTTTTATCCAGGCTGTTTTTCTGTGTATTTCGCCGTCATTCGGAATGTCCGGAGCAAATATTGTACCGCTCTTGCCCTCCGCTGTGATATATGAAGGCTCATCTGCGTCATTATCCGAAAATCCGTACATATATTCAACTTCATCATCCAAATCATAGATAACAACATCTATTGTTTCCTGTTTGACAGAGGCATTTACGACCGGAGCAAGCGTGTCAAAGCCTTGCCAGTCCGGAGCGGCAAATACCTTTTCCGATGTTGCTGAATTTCCTGCCTCGTCCGCTGCGGTGACGCTTATTTCTATCCTGTCCGCCTCGCTGTTATCGGGAAATCTGACAAAGCCGTATGCCGTTCCTTTTCCGTTTTTATTTATTATCGGAGCACCGAATGACACATTTGCCGCGCCATTTTCACAGCTTTTCCAGCTTCCGCTCTGATAGACCTCCGATGCGGCAGCCTGATAACCCAAAGAGCCGTCACCTAAGTTTCCGTTTATCTTTGCGGTAATTGAAGCCTCGCATCCCTCCAGAGAGGAATCGTCAATCAACGCAGTTATCATAATAACTCCGCCGCCGACATCATCTGCCGATATATCAAAAACAGGTGCGTCAAAATCAAGCTTATACTGCTTATTCGGCATAACCTTGTACTGTGAAATCCTATTTTCCGCAGCCGCAGGTATGTCCTTTGGCGAAAGCATACCGCTGTCATCCACACTGTAATCCATAAGGGAATACCCCGAAGCATCTTTAAACCTTTGCTTATCGGAGATAACCGAGGTAACCTTGATAAAATCCCCCTCCATTTTATATCCTGAATGAAGCTGTGTATAATATGAGATAGAATTTCTGTCATAGTCTGCCTCTGCAGGCTTCAGATAACCGCCGGAGCTGCTTGGATAATATCCCCCGAACCTTCACTCCTCGTTCGGTCTGTAACGCACCTTTCTGACAAGATAATCCCTGCTCGGTCTGATTGTTACATTCTGTCCGTCAAAATCCTTGACATTAAGGGTTATCACCGGATAATCCTCTGTTTTTATGCTTTTGGACAGAGCTTTATTAAGTTCAAGAGTTATTCCCACAAGTTCGCCTGATTGAACAAACGTATTGTTTTCGTCCATGTTTTTTGTGATTTTAATACCTTTGATGCCGTACGGAGTCAAATCTACACGCGACGTACCGCTGACAGCCGCGCTCATTTTGCCTGCCGGCTGCTGTCCGTTTTCGTCTGCAGCAAATTTATTGCCGGACACATCATATATATTGTTCCAAAGGACATTATTCTCTCTTTCGGATACTGTCACCTTGCTGAAATTATAAAAATATCCCCTTTCTTGCGTTACCGAGGATGAATCCGTATACGGATCGGCAATTTTATATTCAAATACCATAACAGGCTTTCCGTCTGTTTTTGACGGCGCAAATTTAAGAAAGGGCGCTTCGGTTATTATTCCGCTTGTGCCGTCTATACCGATTGTGTCAACATTCAGTGAAAGTTTTTTTATTTCGTTTTCCGATACACCTTTAAAAAAGACAGGCTCATCCCACTGAACCTGAAAGTATACGGTACGGTCGGTAAGCTTATCAATATTGTCAAGCGTCACTGTTCCGTTATCAAGTTCAATCTTTCCTTCCGCATCCGCTGTCACTCTGACCGATGCAATTTTAGGCCCCTTGATATCTCTGCCGACAAGCATTGCTCCGGACAAATAAGAATCTACACGCGCATCTCTGTCGCTTTTTGCCCAAAAGGAAATGGCTCTGAGATTTTTTGCGCTTTTCCACGCGGACTGATAGCCTAAATTCGGCCCGTCACCAACGGTATTATACTTTTTCCAACCGCCGCCGCTTGAATTCACAAGTTCGCCCAAAGCATAGGTTTCACCGGTATCGTTGCTCTTTTTGCCTATTCCCCATCCGGTCTGAACAGTTTTGACCTTAAATGAGAAAAAGTATTGTATGTCGCCTTTATCATACATTCCGGATATATTTCCGTTTGCTCTGCTTTCTTTGTCGGCAAGCGCGTCAAAATGGAGAGATGCAGACCAGCTGCGGACGTTTCGCGGCCCTGTTATCCATGTTTGCCATTCTCCCTTTGAGTTTAAGCATCTGCTTAAATCTCCGGACAATTTGCGTCCGAAGTGATTTAACAGATAGCTGTTGCTCTGAAGCCATTTTACGGATTCCGCCTCGTCCCTTGTTATTCTGTCGCTCAGCTTTCCCCATTCCGTCACTCCAGCATCAAAAAGCCTTAACGGCTCTCCGTTTGAATACAGCTGCGTTATCGGACTGTATGTTATTTTATGTCCGTAAGCATTTTCTGCGCCCTCGGCAAATGCGGTAAAGCTTAAACTTCCGTTAAACAGCATAGCTGTTATAATTATTAACGCTGTAAGTTTTTTCTTCATAACAAATCCTCCTTTTATATTATCTAGCACTTTAACGCCGTATTTCCTTAAATTTGCCTGTTTATACAATATTCTTATACTGCCGCATAAGTGCGGATACCCGTGCCAGAAACACTGCGGTTTTATAAGGTTTTTTTATCCAGTCATCCGCTCCGGCATTCAACATCGGTATTTCCTCCTCGCCGCTTCTGCCGACCAAAAATAATTTAGGCGGTCTGTGCATAGCTTTTATCGTTTTACAGAAACGTATTCTTTCCGTTTCGTCATTATCAAGTTCTGCAACCACAAGACAAAAGTTTTCGCTTCCGATAAGCGTTTCGGCTTCGGATATACATGAAGCCAAAGTTATGCCATATCCGTTTCTTTCAAGGATTTTGCCTGTCAATGCGGTGATTTCCGCATCATACCCAACAACCAATTTCTTCGAGACAACACCTCACAACATATAAAGCCCTGACGTAATAACTCCATCAGAGCAATGGTGTTCCCGTTATATAAAGTATATCGGTAAAACCGGGGGTTTTTGAATTGTTAGGAAAAACTCACAATTTATCAGGCTGTTGTAAAAAAATAGCCTTTTCCGTAGACCGAAACAATGTCATAATCATCAGCGTTTTCGGTATCTATCTTCTTTTTCAGATTTCTCATATGAAAGCGTATTGTGCGCGTATCATCTGCTGACGGCGCTCCCCACACGGTTTCGTACAGCTCCTGCGGAGAAAAGATTCTGTTTTCGTTTTTTGCCATCAGCAAAAGCAGTGCAAATTCCTTAATAGTAAGATTTGCGTCCCTGCCGTTTATATACGCCTTGTTTTTGGACATCTCAAGCATAACGGAGCCTTTTTTTATATAATCTGTCTTTTTGTATTTTTCTTTTGCTTTTATGTGACGGTTTAAAAGCCTTTCGACCACCGCGGCAAGTTCTTCAAAGCTGTACGGCTTTGTCAGATAATAATCGCCTCCGCGTTCAAGTCCCTCAACCTTATCCGCAACTTCGCTTTTTCCGGTCAGAAACATTACGGGGTTATCGCTTTTGCCGCGAAAGTATGTGCACACATCATAGCCGCTCCCGTCAGGCAGCATTATATCGAGAATAAGCATATCCGGAGTTGTTTTGTTCAGACAATCATATGCCTCGCCTGCGGAGCACGCTGTAATAACATCATAGCCGCGGCGTTTTAACATTCGCGCATTTATTGCCAATACCTCAGGCTCATCCTCAACAATAAGTATAACAGCTTTTGTATTATCTTTCATTTATTTATCCTCTGCATACGGCAATATAAACGAAACAGTCGTTCCCTTGCCGAGTTCGCTTTCAATCCAAATTTTTCCGCCGTGAGCGTCAATTATCTGACGGCACACAAATAATCCGATTCCATGCCGCCAGTATTCCTTGCTTACCGAAACATATCCGTCAAAAGCCTTTCTTTTTATTTCCTCTGACATTCCGTCACCGTTATCCGAAACCGATATAAGCTGTCCGGAATCACTTTCTTTAAGGCTGATTATTATTACACCGTTTTTGGTATGCTGCATACTGTTGGAAATCAGATTTATTATTACCTGCATAATCCGGGCATAATATGCTTGAATCAGCGGCAGGTCTTCGGCAATGTCAAACGCCGGTCTGTTATTTCCGTTATAGCTTTTCCCAAAGCAGGCTTCCGCCGCCTCGTGCAGCAGGTGCGCCATTGATACAGGACTTATGTCAAGTGCAAGCCGCCCCTGTTCTATCGCAACGGTATCCATAAGCTCAACAACAATCTTGTCAATACGCACAACCATTTTTTCTATAGTCTTTTGGTTCTGCTTCATTATTTCCGTATCGGGATTTTTTTCGTCAAGCACTTCAAAGGTATCACGTGCATGCAAGTTTATTGCATTCAGCGGATTTTTGATTTCATGTGCTACGGTCGTCAAAAACACGGATTTCGCCTCGTCATGGCGTTTCAGCTGCTCATTTTGTTCGGCAAGCTGTTTTCTTTGCGCCTCATATTCTTTAAGGTGCAAAAACAAAACAATAAAACAGGAAATACTGACAGCTGTGGTAGTTACAATTATGTCTGTCAGCATTTCGGCGTCGGTATGAAACCACGTGACAAGCTGTGGGTTCATATAGCTGATAACACAAACGCTTATATATTCCAAAACCTCTGCAAATGACACAAAGAGAGCCTTTTTACCCTCAAGCATAAGCACGGTAAACAAAACGGCAAAAATAAACATTGACGGCATACCGCTCTTATATCCTCCGGATACAAAAAACAATATCGGAAAAAAAACCATAAAGATATTGACTATAGTAACAATATATCCGATTTGGTATTTTCCCGTTTTATACGTAAAAACCAAAAGCCCGGCTGAAAGTGCCGTAAGTATTCCGCTGATTATAACACTTGCCCACATTTGTGTTATTATGTTCAATATAAACGTCGCAAGACTGATTCCTACGCCCGCAACAGCTAAAACATTGAAAAGCCTGACGCGAAAATCAAATTTTCTGTCAAAAAAACGCATTGCAAAATTCTTTATCTTTATATGCAAGCAAATCATCTCCGTTTATCCGTAATTCCGGTATAGCCGCCCTTTGCCGCTGTGATAATATTGAGTGGCATATCTCTTTCGCTCTGTATAAATAAAGCTTATCATATTTCTTTGCTCTTGACAATATCTTCTCTGTATTTTACAGAAGTTTTTAATTCTTTGCAAAAGAAAAACCGGCATTGAAAAATGCCGGTTATAGTGTATAACGCCATCCGTAGGGGCAGATATCATCTGCCCGAAATCAGATAACAGTGCATTATCCAACCGCTTCGGTCGGATCGTCATATGCGGTTCTGGCAGGAATCACCCAAATCATCTGAGTGTCTTCGTCCCACTCAACGCGGCAATCCAAAGCGTCTGTTATATCGCGGAGTCTGAAGTAATTGTTTCCCTCAATATTATAGCAGGTTGCCTTAATCGGCACACCGTCAAGCGTTACAAATACCGATGATGAAAGAGCTTTTCTTTCGGCGCCGTCACCCGGTGTTAATTCACCGCCGACCGATGTGTAATCATAAAAGCTCAGCATATCAATGGAATTTGTCGCTTCGTCATACTTAATATCAAAGGTTTTAATGGTTCCGTCAAGGATTTTTGCAATATCTCTAAGCTTAAAGTAGTTGTTGTCATCAATGTTATATGCGACAGTGTTATATTTAAGTCCGTCCAGGCAAAGAGTCTGAGTTTTTGCAACAGAGCTTTTGCTGAATCCGTTTCCTGGATAATAAGTAAATGAATCGTGCATATCATCATCGTGAACAAGATAGCGAATTTCTCCGTTATAGAAAATAGTATAGATTTTTCCTGTTATAATCCACGGCTCTATATCGTCGGGATCTACTCCGGGAATATCTCTCATATCCGCGTCGCGGTCAAACGAAAATTCTTCAATACCGTATACATTTACCCATTCCTTGTCTTCTATTCTGTTTATATCACCGTTGTTTGAAAGAACCCACTCACCGTACTCCAGGCTCTTATCCATATCAGCGTTGATATATCCGAAACGATACTCTTTAAGCTTTGCAATTCCTTCGGCAGAATAGGTCAGTGCACCCAATTCGCCCCAGGGCGTATCTACAGACAGAACGCCGATAGGTGTACCGAGCGCTGCCGCGTCCGCCGCAGACTGGGTTTTGGTAAACTCATCAAGATTACTTGTCGGAATATAACATTCCTTTGAGTTGAACCAGATTTTTGAATTCTTACCGTCATAGTCTTTCTCGATAACATCTATTGCCGCGCCTTGCTTAACCGAGCCGACAACTGAAGAACCGTCAGAAATATCACAGTCGACAGTCGCTATTGCCTTGTACTGAGCCGTCGGCTTTTCGGTGTTTGCGCGCTGCATATTCACATACTTTGTTTCAACATAATAAAGGCCTTTCTTATAATAGATCTTATAATGGCCGTTTTGCGGAGCGGCATCTACAATCTGAAGCGATTGATTGATTTTAATAACGCCTGATTTTACATAATCCGTATCATCGGGAGTGGTCTTAACCATTAAAAGACCTGTAGCCTTGCCTACCGCCTCAATTTTCGGAGGTGTTGATACCTGATTGTTGATATCTAAAATATAACAATTCTGTCTTGGAAGGAAATATACGCCCGGTTTCCAGCTTGTGAAGGCAGTACCGTCTTTCTCACCGCACTGTCTGATTGT
>CAJLFL010000077.1 GCA_905205855.1 uncultured Eubacteriales bacterium
ACCGCACCTATACTCCGATAAGATTTATCTCGGAGGAGCTTGGCGCAGACGTTGAATGGTTTGAGAATACACAAAGAGTTGTTATTACCAAACAGCAGCAAGAATAATCAGAGTAATAATTAGATTTAAGACAAAGCTCCTGTGCTGAATTCGGCGCAGGAGTTTTGCTATTTCTTTTTGGTTTTAATTAAAAATCCCTTGACAGCGTGCAGCAGGTATTTTATAATAATATAGGGTTTGTTTGTAGTTTTATATGAATAGCCGAAAGAAAAGGAGAAAAATCATGGACGAGCAAAAAAGAAAGGCGCTTGAAAACGTCTTTGGAAATATAGAAAAGCAGTACGGCAGCGGTGCGGTTATGCGCCTTGGTGAAAAGCCTGTAACAAATGTTGAGGCAATTCCGACAGGCTCTATGGCATTGGATATTGCACTCGGAATAGGCGGTGTACCGCGCGGCAGAATCGTTGAGATATACGGCCCAGAATCCTCAGGTAAGACTACTGTTGCATTACATATTGTTGCAGAGGCACAAAAACTGGGCGGCGAAGCTGCATTTATTGATGCGGAGCATGCTCTTGATCCGGTTTATGCCGAGCAGCTTGGCGTCAGAATTGATGATTTGATTGTATCGCAGCCTGACACCGGAGAGCAGGCTCTTGAAATTACAGAGCAGCTTGTACGTTCGGGCGCTATTGACGTCATAGTTGTTGACTCTGTTGCGGCTTTGGTGCCAAGACAGGAGATAGAAGGACTTATGGGCGATGCACATGTCGGATTGCAGGCGCGTCTGATGTCGCAGGCGCTTAGAAAGCTTACCAGCGTAATCAGTAAGTCAAATACCACCGCTATCTTTATCAATCAGCTGCGTGAGAAGGTAGGCGTTATGTTCGGAAACCCGGAAACAACACCGGGCGGACGTGCGCTTAAATTCTATTCCTCCGTCAGAATGGAAGTAAGACGTGTTGAGTCTATTAAAAGCGATGGCGGTATGGTGGGTAACCATACAAAAGTAAAGGTTGTAAAGAATAAAGTTGCTCCGCCTTTTAAAGAAGCGGAATTTGATATTATTTACGGTGAGGGTATATCAAAAGAAGGTAACATTCTTGATGTTGCGGTTGATTTTGATATAATAAATAAAAGCGGTTCGTGGTTCTCGTATAACGGAGAGCGCCTCGGTCAGGGCAGAGAGGGCGTAAAGAAGATTTTAAAGGATAATCCTGAGCTTTGCCGTGAGATAGAATTAAAGGTCAGAGAGGCGGCAGAGTTGCCTATTCCTCATGATGGCGAGGAAACAGATGCAACGCCGTTTACCCCGGTATCAAAGCCCGCAAAGCCCAAAAAGAGTAAGGGCGAATAATTATGCCGGAGGAGCGTATATTGCTAAAGGCGCGCGGAAGTGCTGCCGCGATGCTCGGCAGAAAAATGCTGACTTGTCATGAGCTTTTTGACCGTTTATGTAAAAAAGGCTTTGATAAAGAAACAGCGGAAAAGGTTGTTTCGGAATTTGTTGAGTCAGGCTATCTCAATGACCTCAGGTATGCTGAAATGTATATCGCCGATTCTGCGGCTTTGGGCGCAAAGGGAATGTTCAGAATACGGCGCGAGCTTATGCAAAAGGGAATTTCGGCATCAGTTATAGAGGCTGCAGCGGATGAGGCGGAGCCTGACACTGAATCCGCACTGAGAGATTATATAGAGCAGAGAAACCTTTGCAGCCGCGTACACAGCAGGCGCGAGCTGGAAAATCTCAAGGTGCGTTTGGTACGCCGCGGATATTCTCTATATGAGATAAACGGTGTATTGTCAGATTATGAGTTTTGCTTTGATGATGACAGCCGGTGGTAAAAGTTAGGAGTAGTTATATTGATTAAAGTTTCTATGGCATCACTCGGATGCTCTAAAAATTTGATTGACAGTGAGCAGATGCTTGGTTTGCTTGAACAATCCGGATATGAGATTGTTGAAAACGAAGAAGACGCCGATATACTTATTGTCAACACCTGTACCTTTATTGAATCCGCAAAGATGGAATCAATAGAGTGTATACTTGAGCTTGCACAGTATAAAAAGACGGGACATTGCAAATATCTTATAGTAACAGGCTGTCTTGCACAGAGATACAAAGAACAGATATTAAGCGAACTTCCGGAGGTTGACGCTGTAATCGGCACTAATGAATATGATAAGATTGCAGATGTAATACGCAGTTTAGATGAAGAACAGGAAAAACGGCTGTTTTGTGCTGAAACACCGCTGCTTTGCGAAACCTCGCGTTTGAGAAGTACGCCGGGATATACCGCATACCTCAAAATAGCGGAAGGGTGTGACAATCACTGCACATATTGCGTTATTCCGTCTATCCGCGGCAGATACAGAAGCCGCCGTATGGAAGATATAATTTCTGAAGCAAAAGAACTTGCGGCAGACGGAGTGAAGGAACTGGTTGTCATAGCGCAGGATACCACACGTTACGGAAAGGATTTGTACGGTGAGTATCGTTTGGCGGAATTGCTCAGAGAATTATGTCATATAGATAATATAGAGTGGGTGAGGGTACATTATTGCTATCCGGAAATCGTTACGGATAAGCTTATAGATGTATTTGCCGAAGAATCTAAGCTGTGCAATTATTTTGATATACCGATTCAGCATTGTTCTGACGGAATATTAAAGCGTATGGGACGGCGTACAAATAAAAAACAGATTACAGAACTGATCGCACAAATCCGACACAGATTACCCGATGCGGTTATCCGTACATCGCTTATTGTCGGTTTCCCCGGAGAAACAGAGGAAGAATTTGAAGAACTAAGACAATTTGTCGAGGAAACAAAGTTTGACCGTCTTGGCGTGTTTGCATACTCGCGTGAGGAGGATACTCCGGCATATGATATGGACAATCAGATAGACGAGGAGGAAAAGGAACGCCGGCGCGAGCTTTTGATGATGGTTCAGTCTGAAATATCTCAGCAGCTTAATGAGGATAAAATAGGTAAAATCGTGCGTGTTTTGGTTGAGGACAAAGATGAGATAATCAAAAGCTATTACGGCAGAACCTATGCAGACTCAATCGAGATAGACGGCAAGGTATTCTTTAAGAGTGATAAACCCTTAAAAGAAGGCGATTTTGCAAGTGTAAAAATCGAGCAGGTTCTTGAATATGACCTGTTTGGGACAGCTACGGAGGCGTAAAATATGAACACTCCAAATAAACTTACTGTATTAAGAGTTATTTTGATACCCATATATATGATTCTGTATTTAAGCGAGTCAACAGCAGGAACGTATGCGGCAATAGCGGTATTTGTGATTGCAACCATGACTGACCAGCTTGACGGACATCTGGCGCGCAAATACAATCAGATTACAACATTCGGAAAGCTGATGGATCCGCTGGCAGATAAGATACTTATAATGTCTGCGCTGATTTCATTTGTTGAAAAGGATATTCCGTACATAACCGCAGGTGTTGTTATGGTTATTCTTGCAAGAGAATTTATTGTTACCGGCATAAGACTTATAGCTGTGGGTGAAAATACAGTGATTGCAGCAAGTATGTGGGGAAAATCAAAGACTGTATCGCAGTTCGTGCTTGTTATGGGTGTTATGGTGTTTGATATTATAACTTCACATTTTCCGGCAGCTGAGCCGGTATGCAATGTTCTTATCCTGATAATGGTTATCGTTGCGGTTGCGTTAACAATCTATTCGGGATTGGATTATATTATAAAAAATAAGACGCTTATAACATTTAAGTAGAATATTATTGTATAAACATAAGTAAATATTACAAAAGAAAATATATTTAAAGTACAGATTTAAAGGAGGAGAAAGAATGGATGTTTTTCAGACGGTAAAAGAGGTTACGGCGGAGCAGCTTGAGGTTGATCCCGAAATTATCACTCCGGACGCTTCTTTTATAGATGACCTTGAGGCGGATTCACTTGACATAGTGGAATTGATGATGGAGCTTGAAGAAACATTTGATATTGAAATTCCGGATGAGGATGCGGAAAAGATTTCTACTGTTGCAGACGCTGTAGAATATATAAAGGAAAGACAGTAAAAAAGTAAGATTTTAGCAAGATATTGCTATGAATAGATTGTCCAAAGCCCATATTTCGCTTACCAAGCCATGGCGGAATCAGGGAACGGCGTTTTATTCAAAATGAAATTTTTTGCGAAATATGGTTTATCAACACGCTCAAACGCCGCTATATGCGGCGTTTACGCATGTAAATAAAAAATGAAATTTTCACGTTTACCGGGGAGAATGTTTAATGGAAATCGGATATAAATTTAAAGATAAAAGCTTATTGAAGCTTGCTTTGACGCACATATCTCTTGCAAATGAGAAAAATATAGAAAGCAATCAAAGGCTTGAATTTTTGGGCGACAGCGTTTTGTCCTTTACTGTTGCCGAATACATATATGACAGGTATAAAGACCTGGACGAAGGCAGACTTACCGAAATCAGGGCAGCTTCCGTGTGCGAGAAAGCGCTTGCCGAGGCGGCTCGCAGAATTGATTTGGGCAGTATGATAATGTTCGGCAAATCTGAAATGATATGCGGCGGAAAGTACAAGGATTCTATCTTGGCGGACACCTTTGAGGCGGTCTTGGGCGCAATATGTCTTGACGGCGGAATTGAGCCGGCAAAAAAATGGGCGCTCGGATGGCTTAATGAAACAATAGAGGCTTCCTCCAAGCTGGATTTCAGAAACTATAAGTCAGAAATTCAGAATTATTTCCAAAAACGCGATAAAGGAACTGAGGTCGTCACGTACAAAATGATTGACAAAAGCGGTCCCGACCATGCGCCTGTATTTACGGTAGAGGCGGTCTATCACGGAAAGGTAATAGGAAAGGGTAAAGCCGGCAACCGCAAGGCGGCTGAACAGCATGCAGCGCGGGATGCGTTTTCTAAGCTATGAAAAAGTATAACATACCTATATTTATACCTCATGAAGGCTGTCCGCATGATTGTGTATTCTGTAATCAGCGTAAGATAACAGGAGTTTCCACCACGGTTAAGCCAAGTGATGCCGAAAGGATAATTGAGGAATACCTCGGTTATTTGCCGAATAAAGAAAAAACCATAGAGGCAGCTTTTTTCGGCGGCAGCTTTACAGGACTTCCGCTTGAGCTTCAGGAGGAGTTTTATCGTGCTGCAGCTAAGTTCCGTCCGCAAATCAACGGTATAAGATTGTCAACCCGGCCGGATTATATAAATGATGATACACTTGAGCTTGCAGAAAAATATGGTGTAACAATGATAGAGCTTGGTGCACAGTCTGCCTCGGACAAGGTTTTGAGCATGAATAACCGCGGACATACCTTTGAACAGACATGTACTGCCGTTGAAAAAATCAAAGCGCGCAAAATAGGCGTTGGACTTCAGATGATGACGGGAATGTATGGTTCAACCGCGGAAGTCGACATACTCACGGCAAAAAAGCTGACGGAGTTAAAACCTGATTGTGCGAGGATATATCCGGTTCTTGTGCTGAAAGACACTGCACTGGAAAAATTATATTTAAGCGGAGAATATACTCCGCTGACGCTTGAAAAAGCTGTTGAAGTTTCTGCGGCAGCGCTTGAAGAATTTGATAAATACAGTATTCCGGTAATAAGGATAGGTCTGCATATAGGCGAGGATTTGCGAGAACCGGGAAACGTAGCTGCAGGTCCGCTGCACCCGGCACTCGGCGAACTTATCGAGGGCAGAGTATGGCGCAGCAGAATTGAAAAGGAGATACAGAAAAATGATGCAGAAAGCAAGAATACGGAAATCCGTGTGCCTAAGTGCATGGTTTCAAAAGCGGTAGGGCACAAACGCTGTAATCTGGTTTATTTTAAAGAAAAATACGGAATAAATATAAAAATAATCGGTGTGTAGTTTACACCGATTATTTTTTGTCTATATATGCCTTTTAAGACGTTTTGACAGGAATACGGCAAAGGCTGCCAATAATAAATCTCCCGGTAGGGTTGTAAAAACACAGCTTATAAGCATTGCGGAAATTACAACAGCTTTTTTAAGATACAGAGTTGCAAGCAGATAATAATAAACAGTTCCTAAAAGATAGATTACGGCAAGACCTGCAAGGCATGCAAGATACATCTTTGCAAATGACGTATTTTTCTCTGATATAGCGCCGATTATGTATGCTCCGGGGATAAAACCGATAAGATAGCCAAAGGTCGGCTTTAATACATAACCGATACCGCCGCCCTGAGTGAATATAGGTAAACCCACAAGACCGAGAATAACATATACCGCGCAGCTTGCGGCAGCATATTTTTTGCCGAGCAGCAGACCTGCAAGCATAATAAACATGGTTTGCAGAGTGAAAGGAATAAGCGGCAATGGAATTCTTAAAAATGCACCTGCTGCTATAAGTGCCGCAAACAAAGCGCATAAACACATGGAACGTACAGAAAAATCTTTCATATATATACCTCCTATATACCTCCGAAAATTGATTTAACAAAGGTATTATAGCATATTTGAGATGTAATGTAAACCTAAAATGTAAATATAGTTTACGATTTATACGACTTCCCTAAAACCTTTGCCGCAAATATCGGAGGTATTGGTAACAATTATAAAAGTTTTCTTTCCAAGCTCCTTTACAAATTTCTTCAACAGAATTGTTTGCCGCCTGTTAAGGGCAACAAGAATAAGACACTTTGAATCATTGGTAAATGCACCGCTGAAGGAATCGCTTACGGTTGCAGTTTTGTGCAGCACCTCCGTGATATAACCGTTTATCAGATCGGCTTGCTCCTTTGCGGCAACAACAGTGCAGTATTTTGACATATTTATATTTTCAAGAATTGAATTAACCATAAACACTTTTGCAAGGAAACCGAGCAGAGAATACAGCCAGATTTCTGTTCCGAAAACAAAAAACGTAAGCATCACTATTGTTGAATCTGCAATAAAAAGCGCTTTGGAGATATTAACGGATGAATACTTTTTGATAATCATTGCGATTATGTCTGTTCCTCCGGTTGATGCGTCAAGGTTAAATAACAGCGCGCTTCCGACAGCCGGAAGAAGAATTGCATAAACGAGATCCAGCAGAGGATTGGAGGTCAGCGGATGTGTCAGTGGACAAGCTCTTTCGAGAATAAAGATAAGAACGGACATAAGGCTTGAACAATAAACTGTTTTGATACCAAAGTTTTTGCCGACAAAAATAAACCCTACAAACAAAAGCAGTCCGTTTATTACAAGCACAAGTGTTCCGGGCGATATACCGGGAATGACTGCTCCGAGCAGTACGGATATACCGCTTACGCCTCCGGTTGAAAAATTGTTCGGGAATTTAAAGAAATAAATTCCTGCTGACATAAGCGCTGTGCCCAGCGTTAGCATAAAAAAGGATATTAAACTTGATAATACTTTGTTTTTCATTTTATATACCTCGTTTTTAAAATTTCATGTACTGGTATAACACAAAATTTACATTTTGTAAAACATATTTTTCCTTAGCCTTGACACAACTATACGGTTGTGATAATCTTTAAAACGTGAACTATAATTGTTGTGGTGATTGTATGGCAAATTTTTTGAATCTTAAATATTTTATCCTTGTTGCGGATGAAAAAAACATAACGAGAGTGGCGGAAAAGGAACACATTTCTCAGCAGGCTCTCAGCGGACATATAAAAAAGCTTGAAGATGAGTATGGTGTTAAGCTGTTTGACAGAACAGGCGGTTTATCACTCACATATGCAGGGCAAAGACTTTATGACCATGCAATAAAAATTATAGAAGAAGCAAGAGAAATGAACAGTGAAGTCTGCGACTTAAAAGACACAAGACAGGGAATGGTAAGGCTTGGACTGTCATATACCCGCGGTTCCGTTTTTCTGCCTGAGGTATTGCCCGGATTTGCAAAGGAAAATCCGTTTGTCAAGATTATAGTTACAGAGAATAATTCTCAGGTTTTGGAGGAATATCTTATAAAGGGACATATTGATTTGTATATCGGTGCAAATATAAAAGAAAGCTCTGAAATAAAGGTTGAAAAGCTGATTTCAGAAAAAATGTACCTTGTTGTGCCAAACAGCATAGCGGAGGAGGTGTACGGCGCAGAAAGCTTAAATAAAGAAACAGCTGATATAACGGATTTTGCAGAATATCCATTTTTGATGCTGTCGTCCGGAAACAGTATCAGGGCAAGGTTTGATAAATACATCAGCCGAAATAATATAACCCCGAAAATAAAACTTGAAGCAGAGAATATAGAAACCTTGTTTGCATTGGCGTGCGAAGGTATGGGAATAACGGTTTATCCGGAAATGTTCTTGCGGCGTCATACGGCATTGCTCGGTAATAACGAAAGTCCGGTAAGGTGTTTTATTCTGAATGAGGATTTCGGAAGAAATGAGCTTTCAATAGCGTACAGGGGCAAGAGGTATATGTCCGATGCAGTGGCAAGGTTTTTAAAAAAGGCAAAACAGATTGACGATTAGGAACAAATAGGATATAATTTTATATAAAGTATGTATTATTGGCGCACGGCGCAGAACGGAGTTT
>CAJLFL010000078.1 GCA_905205855.1 uncultured Eubacteriales bacterium
GTTGCCGCTATACAAAATGATATCGAACACCAAATCACCGGCTGCCGCATGATTGGGCTTTACAGGCATGCTAACTTTAAGCACGCCGGGCGGTATCGCCGTCACCGGATTCCCTGTAGCATCCGTGTATCGCATCATCCCAAGCGTGTAATCTTCCGAGCTTGCCGCACCGGAAAGCGGTATTACGCAAAAAAGCATTGAAACACAAAGGACCATACATATGTAATTCAATACACTTCCTCCTTTTCACTCTTAGCGTTCTATAATTTGTTGCTGTTAGATAACACCAACAGGGGCATGCCCCTGTCATTTTTCAAAAATTATTCCTTCACTGCGCCAATCGTCACACCCGATACAAAATATTTTTGAACAAACGGATAGAATAGCACAACCGGCCCCATCGTAAACACAGTCATCGCTAATTTATAGGACTCAGTGGGCGACGATCCCGTAACCTGACCCATTTCTGACATTTGTGCCTTTAGCTGCGCCTCCTGGAACACGCGGTAAAGATAATATTGCAACGGATATAGCTTACTGTCGGTAATGTAAATCATTGCCGTACTCCAGTTATTCCAGTATGCCAAAGCGGTCAAAAGCCCAACGGTTGCAAGAATGGGACCGGCGGACGGCATAACAATCGAACAATAGATTTTAAAATCTCCCGCTCCGTCAATCCTTGCGGATTCTACCAGAGACTGCGGTATGTTACCCGTAAAATAACTGCGGACAATGATCATGTTAAAAACGCTGAAAAGCGATGTAATTAAAAGAATCGTAAACGTGTTTCTAAGTCCCAGCTCTGTAAACCAGACATAGTGAGGGACAAGGCCGCCGCTGAACAAGGTCGTAAAGAAAAAGAAAAACGCAAAAAAGTTTCTTGCCGGAAAGTCACGCCGGTAAAGCACATAGGCCGTCATGGTTGTTATAAACAGGCTGAGCGCCGTTCCAATCACAACAAGCCGAATCGTAACGCCGTATGCATTCAGCATAGAGTTCGGATCCTTCAGCACCATCTGATATGCCGCAGTCGTAAAGCGGTCGGGAATCAACTTCAATCCGCGAAGAAGATCCTGTTCCGGTGTAAATGACCCCGAAATCGTCAGCAATATCGGCAACAGACAAAGAACGGAAAACAAAGTAGTGAATCCGATTGCAAATATGTTAAAAAGCACTGTTTCTGTTGATTTTTGTTTCATTTCCTTTGCCCCCCTCAGAATATTGCACTATCCGGGCTAATCTTTTTGACAATCGCATTCACCGTCATCACAAGAATAAACCCAATTACCTGCTGATAAAGTCCTGCCGCCGTCGTAACCGTATAGTCCTTCAGTTTGGTAAGGGATCGGAACACATAGGTATCAATGACATCCGTTGCGTCATATAAGTTGCTGTTTTCTCCGATTAACTGATAGAACATATCCATGTTTCCTTTTAAAATTCCGCCAAGACCCAAAAGAATCAAAATACATACGGTCGGCAATATCATAGGCAGCGTGACATAGCGAATTCTTTTAATCAGACCGCAGCCGTCAAGGTATGCTGCTTCATAAAGTTCGGGATTGATGCCCGTTATGGCAGCCAGGTAAAAAATCATACCGTACCCGGTCCCCTGCCACAAGCGTACAAACAGAAAAATCCATTTCCATACGCCGGCATTGTTATACACATCAATTCTGTCAAAGCCGAGATTGGTCAGTACCATATTCAGTGTACCAAATTCATAGTTTAATATATTGTAAGCCAGTCCGCCAATGATAACCCACGACAGAAAATTTGGTAAAATCATCACACTTTGCAGGCATCTCTTGTAATACTTCGTACACATCTCAGATATCAGAATTGCCATAAATATCTGAAATACGGTGTCCGCTGCCATAAACATCAGATTATATGCCAGCGTGTTCCGCGTAAGCAGCCACATCTTTCCGGATGTAACAAAGTATTTGAAATTCTGAAGCCCTACCCACGGGCTTCCAAGAATCCCCAGATTATACTTATAATCCTTGAATGCGATAATTACACCGCCCATCGGTATGTATGCAAGGACAACCGTGAGGATGATCGCCGGCAAAAGCATCAGATATAATACCTTTGTTCTTTTAAAGCTAATCCACGCCCGCTGCATTAAACTTTTTTGATTGCAGATCCTGCTGCAAACGATGTCGGCATTCTGTTTCAAACTAATTTCCTCCTTTATGACCGTACAGCCGGCAGCGCACGACACCGCTTGCCGCGAGTGTCACGCGCTGCCTTTTTTCTACTCAGCTACGCTCTTCATATATTCATCAAGCTGCGACTGAACCGCTTCTTTATACTGATCGATACCGGCAGCCTTCAGAGAACTTAGTTCCTTTTTCAGTTCCTCCTCCGGGGTTCCGGTCATGATGCCATAATACAGCGGAGCCGTATACTGTGAATAAATTTCTGTAAGCGCCAGTTTAATCTCTCTGATACCTTCATCCGATACCGGGCAATTTACGGCCGGATTATATACTCTCTGTCCTTTCAGTTTTTCAACCAGTTTCTCGTGTCCGGGGAAACTAAGTTCTGAGGTGTATGTATACGCGTCGTTATCAATACACGTATTCAGCACGCCGGCATTGTCCGCTTCCGGCAGAAGTGTAATTTCATTCTTATCATTCAGTGTGTAATGCTTATCCTTAATGCCATAGTGCAAAAGATTGTAAACTTCCTGATTGGAGTACATTTCGTTGACTACTTTAAGAGCAGCTTCTTTATTCTTTGAAAACGCGGATACCGCAACGATGCCGTTCGTAAAGTTATACATCTGCTGCTGCTTTTCATACCTTGGGAAGAACCTTACATCCCACTTTGCCCTCTCATCGGCCTGCAAATCCGTGTATACCGTCTGACACTCCGCCGGGCTGTTTACCAGCGCAAACGCGCTTCTTCCGGCTTTAAAGGAGTCCACCGACTGGGTCTTGCTCGACATAATGCTCTTTGAGAAAAATCCCTTGTCGTTCCAACGCTTCATCGTTTTAATAAACTCCAGCATCTCCGGCTGCTCCGCCGCAATAAACAATTTATGTTCCGGATCGTCAACCTTAAAGTATACGTGTTCGCCGTAGCTGAGACTTCCGACCGGCGCCCAGCCCCAGTCGCTCGCAAACATAGCAAGCATCAGATAGGAGTTTCCGCCCGGCATATCAAACGGAATCATATCCGTTTCATTCTCCGCAACCGCCGTCAGATATTTTTCAATCTCCTCTTTGTTGTCCAGAGACTTGATGCCGTATTTGTCCATCAGATCGCCTCTTGCTGCGATACAGCGATCCGGCGCATAATAGGACATATGTGCGATACCGTAACGCGTACCCTTGTACTTGGTGACATTCTTTTCCTTATCTGCGTTTTCCCAATAATAAGGTACATATTCTTTTAAATCCTCATCGGTTATCTCCGCAAATGCACCCTTTGCAGCATTCTGCCAATAATTCATATAGTCCGGCGCAGCAATCAAATCAAAGCTGTCCCCCGATGACAACGTCAAATCGTAATTATCGGTATTCAGATATTCAAATTTAACGGAATAACCGGTTTTATCCTTAATGATTGCATTGGCCTGTTCTATAATAGCAGCCGTGTCCCCTTTCTCCGTGCCGATCACATAGAACAAAAGCTCACCTTCACCGGCTGCGCTTTTCTTCATACCGCAGCCTGCCAGGCATGATGCGGCAAGCGCTGCCGATAGTGTAATGCAGATCCCTTTTTTTAGCTTTTTTAACATAATTTTTATCCCCCTTGATCTCTATTATGATAATATTTTACCATACATTTTTTCAGCTTTGTTACAAAATCCGCTTGATTTACTCTAAAATCCGAATATTTTTGTAGATAATTATTGAATTTTTCAATAAATTATGTTAAATTTGACTATGAGAAAAAGGGAGGTGCACTATGAAGCATTGCGGAGTATTTGACGGATTGATGAAAATAAAAAAGAGCGCGCTGTCGCGTTTGTTCTTTCTTTTGATGTCCTTTACGATTCTGTCAATTATCATTATCATTGCCGTATGGACCGTTAATGTACACAAAAACGTGCACGAGCTATCCGATTCCTATATTTCCGACATTGTACGAAATGCAAACTCAAAATTTGAAAACGATCTTTATACGCTGCGTTCCAATATCAGTACGATCGCCGCAAATGACTCGGTACACCGGTACCTCTTATCCCCGACGCAAGAGAACAGGGGCGCAGCACGGGAATATCTTTTAAACAATTTTGATATACTCACAAACGATGTGAACGGCATTGCTCTGATATCGCCCGACGTGTCCCTTACCGCCGGAGCGTACTTTCCTGAAAATCTCAGCAATACCGAATTCTACAAAAGCATTGCCGAAAGCGGCGGTGATACCGTTCTATTAAACAGGCGATTTATCTATCAGACATCCTCTCAGAGCGGTATTACACTTGCAAAGGCGGTTACATCACAGGAAAAGGTTTTGGGGATTGTACTTTTGGATTTGAAAAACTCCATTATTGTCAATCACTTTGGCATCAGCCATATGAACGGTCTGCTGCGCACCGTAATTCTTGACCCCGACAACAATATTATTTTTTCCAACGAACCCGGATTAAATGAAACCAAGCTTTCCGTTCTGCTCGATAGTATCAATCGAAATAAACCCTTTGAAAACCTTTCCACAACGAGCATCGGCGGAGATGAATACTTTATTATGGCTAAAAAGTTTTCTTCATCGCCGAACTGGCTGAACATTACATTTTGCCCCACCAAACAGCTCTATGCATCATATCGCCAAATGTTAAGACTGCTTATGACGATCATGATTTTTGTAATACTGATTACCGTACTGCTGCTGACGCTTACCTTTTCATCCACAAAAAAAAGCTTTAAACAGTTGAGCGACCATATCGAAACCATTGACCTTAACAACATCAATGAAATAAAAAACTTTACCCCATCAGCAAATGACAGCGAGATTGTTATGATTTCGGATAAAATCAATCAGCTTGTTGATACTATATCGGAGCAGCTCAAATCCATCAATAACCTGGAAGAAAAGAAACGTGTGGATGAAATTCAAATATTAAAAGCACAAATCAATCCGCATATGATTTACAACACACTTAACGTGATTCAAACGTCTGCGGAATATCAAAAAAACACCACCATCAGCGAAATTTCCAAATCGCTTACAATGCTTCTCAGGTATTCAGTTACCGACACCGACAAGCTGGTTTTGCTTAAAAATGAATTTGAATATATCAAAGGCTATATGACCTTAATGCAGCATAAATTCGTAAATGATATTCATCTTGAGATTATGGCGGATGATTCTGTCTTAAACTGCATGACACTTAAAATGCTTCTGCAGCCTATTGCGGAAAACTCTTTAAAGCACGGCTTTACGGATAAACCCGGACAGTTTATCATTATTAAGGCATACCGCAGTGACAACAAGGTTCTGATAAAAATTGCCGATAACGGATTGGGAATCGCTCCGGATAAGCTTAAAAATATACTTAATCCTGATTTTGACAGTTCATCTCATCTCGGTCTTAATAATGTAAACAGGCGTCTTAAACTGACCTTTGGCAACGAATACGGCATAAGCATATCCAGTATCCCATGTATACAGACAAGTGTTTTGATTGAAATTCCATACATTCCGCCATCACAGCAGCAAAAGGAGATAGAAAAATATGAATAACATACTTATTGTAGATGATGAATATTTATCGCGCAACAAGCTCAGCGGTATTGTAGATTATAAAAAGTATGGCTTTAATGTTATAGGTGAAGTTTCAAACGGAAAGGAAGCTGTCGAATTTATAAAATCAAATCCTGTCGATGTAGTTTTTACGGATGTTGCCATGCCTGAAATGGATGGAATTGAGCTTGCAAAGCACATCCGCATAAATTTTCCGCATATAAAAGTTGTAATAATGAGTAACTACAGTGATTTTGATTATATAAAACAGGCTTTTTCATCTGATGTATCGGATTACATTTTAAAGCACACGCTCTCGACGAAATCCGTAACAGAGCTTTTGATCACGCTCAGCAAGCAGATTACCGGAACAGAAAACCGCTCCGGCTTTGAAGAAAATCTAAGACGTGAGGAGCTGTACCGCAGCAAGGTGCAGAATGAAATACTCGGTATAACGAACAGCTTTAAACCAAAAAATGCTCTTGTACTTGCAATGAGCATTGACAGTGAGCGGCTGCGTACTCCCATTTACACTGAGGAGGAAATCAATATACTGTACCAAAATATCTGCAACCTTATAGCACAGACCATAAAAGAAGTCAAGGATTATGTAATATTCAGGAATGAAAATACAATAATATCATATCTTCCGTTTCCATCTGATGAAAGCGAAGTCGATATTATGCATCTGATAAATCAGTATATACAGCAAATTACAGCCTCCGTGTACAAGTTTTTTAACTTTAACACACTCTGGGGTATAAGCTGTCTTTCCTCCGAAAGCTATACACTGCACCAATGCTTTGACGAATCCATGTCTATGCTGAAAACAGCGCCGTTTGCAGGTAAAAAAACGCCGTATCCTGCACTGAATAATACAATTTGCACCCTCTCCATTAAACAGGAGAAAACTCTGCTCAGCGCAATTTCCGACTTAAATATGGAACGGCTTACCGAATGTCTGGAAGAGGTTTTCTCCCACATAGAACCGAATACATCGACCGATATCCTGATCGGCGATCTTGTATCCATCGCAACAAAATTCTGCGCAGACTTTCACATTTCCTTTCCGGAGATTTCTCCCCTTGAGCAAGGCTTTTCTCTTAAGCGTCAAATGGAATGGTGCAAGGACATGTTCAGCGATGTAATCAACACCTACATTACATCAAAAAATCTGCAAAGACACTCTCAATATATTCAAGGAGTAATCAACTATATCGAAAAGAATTATTCCAAAAACATCTCGCTCAAAGACATAGCAGATCACATTGGATTGAGTGAACAGCAGTTACGGTCGGTATTCAAAAAGGAACTTGATAAGTCACCGTCAAATTATCTGACCGAGTATCGAATCGAGCGTGCCAAACTCCTTTTGGCACAAGACAAGACCAGCTTAAAGGGGCTTTATTCGGAGGTGGGTTTCAACTCCTATAACTACTTCTTTACCGCCTTTAAAAAATATACAGGGTATACACCGCGGGAATATAAAAAGAAAGTTACCGGCCGTTTTATATAATTTCATGTAAAATGCCCGATTGATATGTCTGAAGTGAAACTTCTTCTAAGTGCAATTTTTGCCTGCGGATCCTCCGGCTCTTCCTTTGTATTGTATCTGCGCATGATTGAGGTTTTATAAATCTTGATACTCGTGTTTTGATATCATGGCGCAAGATAAAGTTTGCACCTTAAAACAAAAAATGACGGCAATGACACGGATTCTAATGTTATTTCTCTATAAAAACAACATTGTACCTCGCGTCATTGCCGTCATGACGTTTGGTTCTATTATCTTTTACATATTCTCCGGCAAGTCCCCGATCTTACATCCAAGCACCGCAAATAATGCAATATAAAATTCCCGAAAGGGTGCAAATACCGTTGACTCCCTATATCAAAATTCCATTGCAGTGAGTAGTTTATCATTTGACAGCTGTATGATTTATGTCTTTTTCCCGTCCCTCAAATACCTCCTGTTAATCCTTGAAAAATCCCAAGAATTATGTTATACTATACCGTGTGAGATTGTATTTTTGTAAAAACAGAGAATCGAACCGTGGATAACGACCTTATACGCCGGTATTCAATGAAAGAGATTTGGAATATTGGGGCATTATACAGCCTTTAAGACACAAGAATTATAATAACGAAATGAGGTGCAGATATGCCCGATCAGAATTGGCAATTTGAACTTGAAGCATATATCAAGCAGGGCGAGCCTAGCCGAATCGAAAAAAGCGAGGCGTGGCAAACAGCCATCGGTTTACAGGCGGTTGACGGACTCAATACATCCGAATATTTGCTGGATACTGCAAAGGATCATATCGAGGGCAAAATCACCATTGATGAGGCACAGAAACGGATTTACAGTTATTATGAGCAGCGCTCTTCCCGCACCGAAGTGGAAAATGCAACCAAAGAGGCAGATATTGTATCTGCAAGAATTACAAAACTGTTAGGGGAAAAAGCGTTTCAGTTCTCTCCCGCCGAGTGGATTACGATTCATCGCAGATTGTTTGAGGGCGTATTCGATCACGCAGGTCAGATTAGACAGTACAACATCACAAAGAAAGAGTGGGTGCTGAACGGCGATACCGTAATCTATGCGGATTGGAACAGTATCAGAGAGACTTTAGATTATGATTTTGCCACCGAAAAGCAGTTTTCTTATGAGGGGCTTTCGGTCGAAGCGGCAGTAAAACATCTTGCAAAGCCAAGACGCGAAAATACGGTGTTGAGTCCCACAGCAGATGAGTTCTCTCCTTTTG
>CAJLFL010000079.1 GCA_905205855.1 uncultured Eubacteriales bacterium
ACGGCGATGTGAGCGATTATTTGACCTATATTCAAGCCCAGGGAAAATCCGGGGTCAAGCTTCCAGTTATAGTGATTCTAAACGACAACGGAATGTCTATATCACAAAATGTCGGCGGACTTTCACAATGGCTGAAAAATATACGCAATACAAACAGATATTATGATTTTAAATCAAACATAAAATCCGCGCTTGATAAAATACCTTTTGTCGGTTCTCCTATCAAACAAACAGCAACACAAGTCAAACGTGCACTAAAACCGCTTGTAGTTAAAAATGAGTTTTTTGAAGATTTCGGATTTCAATATTTAGGTCCCGTTGACGGTCATAATATTGATGATTTGCAGGTAGTATTAAATCATGCAAAAAAACTTAAAGGGCCTGTTGTTATACATGTGCATACGATAAAAGGCAAGGGATATTTACCCGCAGAAGAAAGTCCTGATTTGTTTCATGGTATTCCCAAATTCAATCCGAAAACAGGCAAACCGGTTTCCGCGGATACAGAAAGCTGGTCATCCTTTTTAGGAAACGAGCTTTGCAGTCTTGCCGAGAAAGACAAGCGTATTATCGCTATTACAGCTGCAATGCCATTAGGGACAGGACTTTCAGTATTCAAAGAAAAATACCCTGATCGTTTTTATGATGTTGGAATTGCAGAGCAGCATGCTGTTACATTTGCTGCCGGTGCTGCAGCTGCAGGACTAATTCCGTGTTTTGCGGTTTATTCTACCTTTCTTCAGCGCGGATATGACCAGCTTCTTCATGATGTTGCACTCCAGAAGCTTCATGCTGTGTTTTGCATAGACCGCTCCGGACCTGTAGGCAGTGATGGTGAAACTCATCAAGGTGTATTTGATATATCATACATATCTCATCTGCCGGGATTTACACTGTTATCACCATCAAACAGTACTGATTTTAAGAAGATGCTTGAATATGCATTTTTTAAATGTACCGGGCCTGTTGCAATAAGATACCCAAGAGGCAATATAATTCACTCGGAACGAAATCTGCCTGATGTAAATTATCACTCCAAAAGCGAGCTTGTAAAGACAGGAAGCGACATACTTATTGCTGCAGTCGGAATAACGGTTTATGACGCTGTTGAGGTATCGAAAATATTAAAAGAAAACGGAGTAAGTGCTGCCGTGTTGGATGTAAAAACGGTAAAGCCTATAGATATAGAAACTATAAAAAAATATGCTTCAAACAAAAAGCTGATTGTGACCATTGAAGATAATGTAATAACAGGCGGTTTTGGTCAGCAGATAGCAGCACTTATAAATAAAAAAACAGAGATTTTTGCCTATCCGGATGAACCAATAGTTCAAGGGAAACCGGAGGAATTGAAAAAGAAATACGGACTTACTGCATCACAAATTGCCGAAAGACTTTTAAGTGTATTGAGCTGAGGTGAGTATGATTAAAAAGAGATTGGATGTGTACTTAACCGAAAATAATATGGTTGCCAGCCGCTCTATGGCACAGTCGATAATTATGGCGGGAGAGGTATATATAAATAATCAAAAGGCATCTAAAGCCGGTGAAACCGTTACCGGTGAAGAAAAAATTGAAATACGCAGTAAAACGCTGAAATATGTCAGCCGCGGCGGTCTTAAACTCGAAAAAGCAATGTCTTCTTTCGGGATTTCGCTTAACAATAAAATATGCATGGATATTGGTGCTTCTACCGGCGGATTTACTGACTGTATGCTTCAGAACGGAGCTGAAAAGGTATATTCTGTTGACGTCGGATACGGTCAGCTTGCATGGAAACTGCGCCAGGACGAACGAGTAATCAACATGGAAAGGACAAATATACGGTATCTAACTGAGGAACAACTTAGTGATAGACCGTCATTTTTCTCTGTTGATGTGTCGTTTATATCTTTGAAACTGGTTCTTTCTGTAGCATATAAGCTTACCTCTGATGATTGTCAGGGGGTATGCCTTATTAAACCTCAGTTTGAAGCCGGCAGAGAAAAGGTAGGAAAAAAGGGAGTTGTCCGTGATAAAGCAGTACATTTTGAAGTTATAAAAAATGTACTGGAGTTTACCCGCGAAACAGGATTTGTTGTGTGCGGACTTGATTATTCACCAATAAAAGGTCCTGAGGGTAATATAGAGTACTTAATGTATATATCAAAAAAAGGTGAAGATATAAATCCTGATATAAATTTAACGGTTGAACAATCACATATTTTGGACAGGTGATATAAATGAATAGTATAGCTATTATACCAAATCCGCAGCGTGATGAAAACTTATTCGAAACACGAAAGCTGCTTGCTTTTTTATCCGGATGCAACAAAAAAATCTTGATGGAAGATAAGTTTAAAAGCTATAATTTTCAAAATGTTTGTTTTTCAACCACAGATGTCTTAATGTCCAAAGCAGACATTGTGGTTGTTCTCGGCGGAGATGGCACAATACTTGATATTGCTCCTATGGCTGCAAAATATAACGTACCGGTTTTGGGTATAAACCTTGGACATCTCGGTTTTCTTGCACAAGCAGAAAAAGGGAACTATGATATATTTAATTCGCTGTTTGCCGGTAATTATACGATACAAAACTGTATCATGCTTGATTGCGGAATTAAAAAAAATGATACAGTTATTGCATCTTTTACCGCATTTAATGACGTTGTCGCATTTGGTGACGGATACTCCCGCATGGTAAATGTTTCTGCTTCTGTAAACGGCACAAACATCGGAACATATTCCGCCGACGGACTGATAGCGGCAACCGCAGTAGGTTCTACCGCTTATTCGCTCTCTGCCGGCGGTGCGATATTGCATCCCGAAATGGACGCAATAATTCTGACTCCTATTTGTCCCCATACACTAAAGGCGCGGTCGATGGTTGTTCCCGGTTCGGATAAGATAGAAATAACGCCATGTCCTCCGCTCAGAACATCTGTGATTGTTATGATTGACGGAAAAAGGCGTCATGTGCTTGAAAATGATGAACATATTTGCATTACACGTTCCAAATACTATACAAGACTTATAAATATAAACAACAAAAACTTTTTTGATGTTCTGCGCGAAAAGTTATCCGATTAAATACACAAAAGGAGGTATATCTATGCTGAGAGAGCTCCATATAAGAAATATCGCAGTAATCGAAGATGTTACCATAGCGTTTTATAACGGCTTTCACGTTTTAACAGGTGAAACAGGTGCCGGTAAATCAATACTTATCGACTCAATAAACATAGCTCTCGGTCAGCGAACCTCAAAAGATTTAATTCGTACCGGTGCGGATTCGGCGACAGTTGATATTGTATTTGAGCTTTCTGAACAAGCTGAACAAAAGCTTAACGAATACGGTGTCGAGTCTGATGACGGCATGCTTTATATAAGCCGTCAGATAACCATTGACGGTAAAAGCAAGTGCCGCATCAACGGTCATCTTGTTCCCTTAAATCTCGTTAAGGATATATCTGTATTTCTATTAACGATTCATGGACAGCACGATAATCAAACGCTTTTGCTTCCAAAGTATCATATTGGATTTGTAGACGATTACGGGAATTATGATGATATAATTGAGGCATATAAAAATCAATATTCTGTTGTGCGCGATACAGAAAAAAGAATTGAAGCTCTTAAAATAGATGAAGATGAGAAAAGACGAAAAATAGAATTACTTTCATATCAAGTAGACGAAATCTCTGCCGCTCATTTATGTCCCGGAGAAAAAGCAGAACTTGAACAGAAAAAAGAATATCTCGCAAATATTGAAAGCATAGCCGAAAACTGCGGTGAAGCATATTCCTTACTATATGGCAGCGAGGACAAAGCAGCTTATGACTCTGTTTCGACTGCTGTCAGATGCCTTGAAAATGTATCTGATTATGATTCTCGTATAAATGATTTGCGGGATGCTCTCGAATCCGTACTTGCCGATATGGAGGACGCCGCTCATGAATTGCGTTCTTTTGCAGATAATAACGATTATACTCCGGGTGAGCTTGATTCTGTGCAGGAAAGACTCGAAACAATAACTTCGCTTGAACGCAAATATGGTCAAGGCGAGGATACTGTATTAAAATATCTCGACTCGGCAAAGGCTGAGTTAAACGAAATCGAGGACAGTGATGCTGCGCTTGAAAAGCTGAAGAATAAGTATACCGAAGAAAGTGAAAAGTTAAAAAAGTTTGCACTTAAATTATCGGCAAAACGAAAGGAAGCAGCAATCTCTTTGCAAACAGGTGTAATGAAAGAATTGGCAGAACTTGATATGCAAAAGATGCGTTTTTCGGTTGCTGTTGAACCCATTGAAGATAACGGCGAATTGAAATACACTTCATCAGGATCTGATAAAGTTGAATTTTTAATTTCCAGCAATCCGGGTGAAGGTCTAAAGCCTTTATCTAAAATTGCTTCGGGCGGTGAAATGTCACGCATTATGCTTGCTTTAAAATCCGTCCTTACCGACAGTGATATAGTCGAAACACTTATTTTTGATGAAATTGATACGGGTGTCAGCGGCAGAGCCGCACAGAAAATTGCCGAAAAAATTCGCGCATTAAGCAAAAAACGTCAAATATTATGTATAACTCACCTTGCACAAATTGCAGGTATGGCAAACACTCACTATCTCGTAAAAAAAGAATCAGATGATAATCATACATATACATCTGTTATCCGTCTTGATAATGACGCGAGAAAGTATGAACTTGCAAGAATTATCGGCGGTGTAAAAATAACCGACCTTACGCTTCAAGCTGCACAGGAAATGCTTGAGCTTGCCGGCGGAGAGGAAAACTAATATGGAACAAACAGGCTATGTAACCGATATTACCGATAAAAAGATAACAATAAGAATTAAACGCCAAAGTGCATGCGGCGGCAACTGCGCCTCATGCGGAGGATGTATCAATGGTGCTGAGTTATCGGTAGAATGTGACTATAATCAAAACGAACCCGTTAATGTTGGCGATACAGTTACAGTAATTATGGATAACAAAAGCTTTTTTAAAAATGTCTTTTTTTGTTATGGACTTGCAGCTTTAGGAATAATATTCGGCGCAGTTATCGGTTTTTGTGTTTCTCATAACGAACTGACATCATTTTTCGGAGCAATTATCGGTTTTGTTACAGTCGCTGCATTTTTACACTTCTTTGATAAAAGAAAAACAGATACACATAGCTTAAAATACAGAAAAAAGGATAAACAAATAAATGTTGATTTCAGTAAACGGATTAAATAAAAGTTTTGGCGAAAGACAGGTTTTAAATAATATTTCATTTACCATTGAGGATTCTGCACGATATGGTCTGATTGGTGTAAACGGAGCGGGTAAGTCAACACTTTTAAATATTATAACTGATATAAATAATAATTCAAATGAAGTTTATAAACGCAGTAATTTGAGTATAGGCTATCTCAAACAAAATACCGGACTTGACAAAGAAAGCAGCATTTTAACCGAAATGCAAAAAGCATTTAATGATGTACTTGGCGCGGAAAACGAGCTTAGACAGCTTGAAGATAAAATGTCAAAGCTATCCGATCATACCGGAACAGAATATAAAAGGATTTTGGCTGAATATACCAAAAAGCAGGCATACTTTGACAGCCGTGACGGATATAGCATAGATGTAAAAATAAAGACCGTTTTAAACGGAATGGGATTTATTGACAAAGATTCATAAACTCTTATAAAGACTTTGAGCGGCGGTGAAAAAACACGTCTTGCTATCGCAAAGTTGCTGCTTGAAGAACCGGAACTTCTGATTCTTGACGAACCTACCAATCATCTTGACTTTAAAACGCTGAACTGGCTGGAGGAATACCTTGCATCATATAAAGGTGCAATTTTAATTGTTTCCCATGACAGATATTTTCTTGACAAAACAGTAAATAATATTCTTGAGCTTGAAAGAGGACACCTTTTTTTGTATAAAGGCAATTATAGTTCATATCTTATCCAAAAGAGAGAGAGGCTGGCTTTGCTAAAAAAGCAATATGACGCTCAGCAGGCAGAAATATTAAAGCTTCAAACCTATGTTGATAAAAACATAAGCCGTGCTTCTACTGTTGCAAGTGCAAGGTCGCGGCAAAAGGTTCTTGATAATCTTGAGATTATTGAGTATCCGGAATATACACAAAAACAGATTAAGCTTAAGTTTGATATATTAAAAGAATCATATAAAGATGTTTTAAAGGTTGATGACCTGTCACTTTGCGTAGGTTCGGAATCACATCTGCTTTGCAGCGGTATATGCCTCGATATAAAAAAACATGATAAGATTGCGGTAATAGGTGATAACGGAATAGGTAAATCTACATTTTTAAAAACAATTCAAGGTTTGATTCCACATTTCAATGGTTCATATACATGGGGAAAAAACACAGATATTGGTTACTATGAGCAGGAAAACTTAAATCTTGATTATCAGAAAAAGGCTATAGATGAACTGTGGGACAGATTTCCTCATATTCCGGAAGCACAAATAAGAAAATATCTCGGCAATGTATGCCTTACTCAGAAAGACGTATTTAAACCTGTTGGAATATTAAGCGGCGGTGAAAGAGCGCGTCTTGCGCTTTGTATTCTTATGCTTGAAAAATCGAATGTAATGCTGCTTGACGAGCCTACAAACCACCTGGATTTAAGTTCAAAAGAGGTTTTGGAAGCTGCTTTGAAAGATTATCAGGGAACATTAATATTTGTTTCACATGACAGATACTTGCTTAATAAAATTCCTGATAAAATTGTAGAAATTACAAAAAACGGCGCTATTATTTATGATGGTAATTATGACTATTATCTTGAAAAAAAACGCGATGCCGATATTCCTTCTATTGAAGAAAAAACAACAAAACCCGAAAAAAATAACGGAGGACATAAAAGTAAGGAGCAAAGGCGCAACAAAGCACGGCAGATGCTTAGAATAAAAGAAATTGAAAAGCGTATTTCGGAGCTTGAGAACGAAAATGAACTGCTCCAAAGTGAGCTTTTGACCGAGGGAGTATATTCCGACTATAAAAAAGCATCGGAAAAAACCGAAAGGTTAGAAAATAATACACTGGAGTTAGAAAACTTGTATACTGAGTGGGAATCTCTGCAGGAGGAGATGGATACAAATGAGCGGTAACGAATGTGAAACATGCAAAAACTATTTTTTTGACGAAGAATATGATGGGTATATTTGCCTTGTAGATATGGATGAGGATGATGTTTATCGAATTCAAAATCACAAAACATGCCCGTACTACCGTTCGGATGATGACTATTTGATTGTCAGAAAACAAAAATAGGAAAGGATTTAGTTTTATGAGGCTGAAAAGTATAGAAATGCAGGGATTTAAATCTTTTGCCGATAAGATATATCTGGATTTTAACCCCGGAATCACCGCTATAGTCGGACCTAACGGTTCCGGAAAAAGCAATATATCCGATGCAATTCGCTGGGTTATGGGAGAACAGAGTATAAAATCTCTCAGGGGCAGTAAGATGGAGGATGTTATATTCTCCGGAACTGAAACAAGAAAGCCTCTCGGCTTTGCCGAAGTTACTCTTACTCTTGATAACTCCGATCAATACTTTTCTCTGGATTTTCCGGAAATCACAGTTACTCGCCGCGTTTACCGCAGCGGAGAAGGTGAGTATTATATAAATAAAACCCTTTGCCGTCTTAAAGACATTCATGAGCTTTTTATGGATACAGGTCTTGGCAGAGATGGATATTCCATTATAGGACAAGGTAAAATTGACGGAATATTGAGCAGTAAATCAGATGAAAGACGTCAAATCTTTGAAGAAGCTGCCGGAATATCCAAATATAAATACCGTAAAATAGAAGCAGAGCGTAAATTAGAACACACAACCGAGAATCTTGTCCGTGTTGAGGATATTTTAAGCGAGCTTGAATCACGTATTGGCCCGCTTGAACGTCAATCAGATAAAGCCAGAAAGTATCTTCTTTTAAGAGATGAAATGCGAGAGCTTGATATTACGGTATCTGTTATAAATGCAGAAAAATCAAAATTAGAACTGAAAAAACTTGATGAAAACATTGATATACTGAATTCGCAAATAGAAAGTATCAAAGACTCCGTTTCTCAGACCGAACAGGAAATATCAAATCTGTATGAACAGCTGAACGTATTTGATGAAGAAATAGAAGCCTGCCGTGAATCTGATAAAAATGCATCCATAAATATAAATGAAAAACAAAACAGATTAACACTGCTCAAAAGCAATATTGAACATAACGGACAAAATATCAAACGTCTTAAAGATGAAGTTTCACAATCAAAAGCAGAAGTAGAAAAAGCAGATGAATCATCTCTGCAAATTACACAGCTTCTTGATAAGCTTAATGCTCAAAGTGCTGGAACAGCCAAAAGTTTGGAAGAACTGACAAACGAAGCGCGTAAAACAGGAGAAGCATCTGAAGAAAAAAATGAAGCTCTTGAAAATTATAAATCC
>CAJLFL010000080.1 GCA_905205855.1 uncultured Eubacteriales bacterium
TTTTTAACTGCTTCTTCATCCTCAAGAGCCGTTGTTGTCTGAGGTATGTAGTTTTTCTCAGACTGAACAAATGAATATCCGCTTTTTTCCAAAGCCTCTCTGACAGAGCTGAAGCTTTCAACACTTGTCAGAATTTCATAACATTCATCTTCAACATTAAAGTCATCTGCTCCTGCTTCAAGAGCGTCCATCATAAGAGTATCTTCATCAACCGAATCTGATTTTTCTATTACTATAACGCCTTTTCTGTCAAACATAAAGCTTACACAGCCGTTTTGTCCGAGGTTTCCGCCGTTCTTATCAAAATAATGACGCAAATCTCCGGCAGTTCTGTTTTTGTTATCGGTCAGGGTTTCTACAATTACAGCTATACCGCTGGGGCCGTAACCCTCATATACCATTTCAAAGTATTCGTTTGTTCCGCCCTCTCCGGACGCCTTTTTTATACTGCGGTTTATGGTATCATTCGGCATATTGTTTGCCTTTGCCTTAGCAATCGCATCTCTCAGCTTTGAGTTGCTGTCCGGATCAGGTCCGCCCTCCTTGACAGCTACCATAAGCTCTCTGCCAAGCTTAGTAAAAATCTTTCCGCGCTTTGCGTCTATTGCTCCCTTTTTACGTTTAATCGTTGCCCATTTTGAATGTCCAGACATAAATTTAAACCTCCCAAGTTAATCTGCACATAGGATTCGAGGGTTAAAAACCCCCGAATCCTATGGTTTTATTTTATTTGTTTTCTTTATCGGAATCTGAAGCAGCAAGTTCTTTTATACTTGTAACCAATCCTGCCAAGCCCTGTATTTCCGATGGAATTATTATCTTTGTCGCCTTGCCGTCAGCCGCTTTAGCAAAAGCTTCAAGACTCTTGATTGCAAGAACACCGTCTGTCGGATTTGCATCATTCAGCATCTTCAAACCTTCTGCCGTAGCTTTCTGAACCTCCAGTATCGCCTGTGCTTCACCCTCAGCAACTCTGATTGCGGCTTCCTTTTCAGCCTCTGCCTGTAATATCTGTGATTGCTTTTCCGCCTCTGCCTGGAGTATACGCGATTCCTTTTCGCCCTCGGCAACCAGAACGGCTGACTTCTTCTCACCCTCGGCTCTTAAAATTGCCTCGCGGCGCTCACGCTCTGCCTTCATCTGTTTTTCCATTGCCTCACGGATACCCGCCGGCGGGATAATATTTTTAAGCTCTACGCGGTTTACTTTTATTCCCCACGGATCGGTAGCCTCGTCCAGAATAGACCGCATCTGCGTATTTATTACATCACGGGATGTCAGGCTTTCATCAAGTTCCATATCGCCTATTATATTACGCAGAGTTGTCGCTGTAAGATTTTCTATTGCCGACATCGGAAGCTCTACCCCGTAAGTATAAAGCTTCGGATCTGTAATCTGAAAATACACAACCGTGTCTATCTGCATAGTAACGTTATCCTTTGTGATAACCGGCTGCGGCGGAAAATCCACAACCTGTTCCTTCAGACTTACGCGCTTTGCAACACGATCTATCATAGGCACTTTGAAGTGCAGTCCAACGCCCCACGTCACATGATACGCACCGAGGCGTTCTATTACAAACGATTTAGCCTGAGGTACAATTTTAACACAGGATAACAATAATAATATCAATATGATAATAATGCCTATAACAAATCCCATACTGTTTCCTCCTTTATTGGTTATGGTCGATTCTGTCAACAATTACATGGACGCCCTCTATTGCTTTTACAATCACCTTTTCTCCTATATCAAGCTCTGTACCGTCAGCGCCCTCGGCAGACCAAATTTGTCCCATCACCTTTATCTGACCTTTATTCTCTATAGGATCGACACGCCTCAGCACAACACCCTCCTGACCGATAAGTCTGTCTGCATTTGTGCTGACCTTTTTGCTCTGTCTGAACCTTTTGCTCAGCGGTGCTGTAAGAATCAGCATAAGAGCAGATACGGCAGCAAATACCAAAACCTGTACTGCCGTGCTAAATCCAAAAAACGCAAACACTGCTGCGGCAAAGGCGCCGATTGCCATCCATATCGAAACCAACGCAACCGTTATGCTTTCTATTATGCCCAAAACAACAGCCGTTATAAGCCATACTGCAGCCATATAATTCATAGGAATCACCTCTTAGTATGCGCGTTTGTATCCTCCGCTGCGCTTTCCCTCGTTGCTGCGCTTTAAAGCCTGGAACTTCTCATCGCTGTCCTGCTTAAATTTCTGCAGCATATCATCAAAAGACATATCGCTGCGCTTTCCGGCAAATTCAAATTCCTCCGGCGGCTTTTTGGGATCATACGGCTTTACCGCATGCCGCGCAGGTCTGTTATTCTTATCATTGCGGCGGCGTTCTTCCTTTTTATCCACAAAATTTTCATCCGCCTTTTTGATGGAAAGACTGATTTTTCCGTTTTCCATCCCGATAATCTTTACCTTGACAGTCTGTCCCTCTTTCAAATGCTCGTTAATATCGTTTACATATTCAGACGCAACCTCAGAAATATGAACAAGACCGGTTTTACCGCCCTCCAGTTCAACAAACGCCCCAAACGGAGCTATTCCCGTAACCTTGCCTTCTAATACCGAGCCAACTTCCATCTGCATCTTTTCTCTAATCCTTCCCATGGGAATTATACCCATATATGTAATATAATAAATCTTTCATTATCATCAATCGCCGGAATTTGCCTTACTCTTATTTGCGTCAACAAAAACACGTTCATTCGGCCTTACAAGTCCAAGCTTTTCTCTCGCCACGCGTTCAAGATACTCCGGATCCTCCAGATTGTCAAGTTCCTTCTGAAGCCGCTCCGTTTCTGTATTGGCAACGCTGACCTGCTCCTCAAGGCTTTGAATCTCTTTATTTTTATTCGACAGCGCTATCTGCTGCGCTATCATGGCATACACAAAATATATTATAAACACTGCCGCTGCCGCAACAATCGCAAGTCTTTTTACGTTAAGCTTTTGCTTTGGGTCTGACTTTCCGCTGTTTTTCTGCGGTCGGCGGCGGACATTGCCGACTGTTGTTTTATTCAAAATAAAGCCGCCTTCCCTCAAACTATAATTATATTTTATTATACCTTAAACAGGCGGCTTTGTCAACGAGATTTTTGCATTATTTTGCTTTTGTCTTTTCTGTTTTAAGACGGTTTCTGCGTTCGCGTTCAGCACTCTTTAAATTATTTTGTATACGCTGTTTTTCGTGCCTTACCCTCGCCGCATTGTTTACCTCCGATAATTTCTTGCGGCTGTACCATCCTATTACCGTAAGCGGCTTTGATATCAGCCTGCAAATCAGCTGTACCGGCAGCATAACCGCCTTAATTATCCACATTACCGCAGCAGCAAACAGTCCGTATACAAAGGTCATACATTTTACTATTCTGTCCCTGAATATTATTCTGAAAGCCAAAAAGCCGCACACCGTACCCAAAAATCCGTGCCATCTCAGCCGTCCGTTATTTTGAGTGTATGCAATATAAAACATCAACGCTCCCGCAAAAATCAGGAACAGCATATCCTCTGCATTTATACCGAAAACCGAAGCCCTTGAAACGCGCCGTATTGTTCTGAATATGTCATAAATCAGTGCAAGAACCACGCCGCCGGCAAACGACCATATGAAATAGCTTAAATCCACACCGTATGTTATGTGCATATTGTGCCCCTTCTATCTGAACAAGCCCGAAAGAAATCCGCCGCGGCCGCCGCGATCCGGCATATCGCTGTATTTAATTTCGTCCACTACTCCGTCTATCACCAAATTGCCGTCGTCAACATTAAGCTTATGAATTCTGAAATCGGAACCTAAAACCGTAAGCACTCCCATAGAGGTATGGACTATCACCTTTTCTTCATCAAAGCTTTCCACATCATCAACCTCTGTAATTGTAAGCCCCTCTCTGTTTTTCATTGAAATACTGTGATTTTTTTCTTCTTCCATATTTATTCCTCCATGCATGATTATATATAATAGTATTCATTTGCAGAATAAAATATGATAAAATAAACTCCGCGGATAAAACCGCGAAGCTTATTTTATATTTGAATCTGACTTTCATGCATTGGGAAGAAGTCGAATCTCGGTTCCAGAAACTTAAGCTGATGCTCTTTGGAATCGCAGAAGTCATATAAGGTATCAAAGATATGCTCCCAATCCCAAAGCTTATCGCCAAAGCCGAGGTATTCGGCTATCAATTCCGTGCCTTGCGGAACAATCGGATGCATAAGTGCAGTCGCCGTACGCACCATGTGGAATACGCTGCACAGGGTTTTAAGCCGCAATTCCGCATCATCAGCCTTATCGGCGGCAGCAATATTCCTTGCCCAGTACTTGTTGGCATTTCTGATATACGTGTCCATGAGATTCATAACAGAATGAAATTCAAATCTATACATATATCTTTCATACTTAATTATTGTTTCCCTTGACTCTTTTAAAACTTCTTCATCTATATCACCAAACGGAAGTTTGCCGTCGGTGTACTTCTGTGCAGTATAGAAGCACGAACGCACAACTCTGTTAAATACATTTGACAGCAGCTTTCCCTCTTTAAGAACAGGATCTGCATCCTTTTCATCGGCAGTCGGATTGAGCGGCTTAGGCTGAAAGCTTACGCTTTTAAGTCCCAATCCGAGGCTGAGGAAATGCGCACGCAGCTGCTCAGGCGTATAATAAGCAAACAGATCCTCTGCCATAGGCGGTTTTACCGCGCCGCTGGAGCTTGCTTTTTTGTTGAGGAACAGTATATGGTTGTTGGCAACCAAAGTCGGCAGCGTAAGCTGTCCCTCCGCCGGGTGAATAGTCAGGTTATCCTTGCCCTGCGTTGCCATAAACATTACCATCTCGGCAATACCGTAAAAATAGATATTGTCCTGTCCGATAAACTGATACACCTCTGCATCCTTTGAGCACCAAAACTTTTTCCATTCATCCTTATCCTTGCCTATTCTGTTTAAATATGTCCGCGTAAAGGAAATCGGCGCCCAAAGTGATTCCGGCCAAACCCATATGGTCAAGCCCTTTTCGCCATCGAGAACGGGCGCAGGAACGCCCCATTCTATATTTCCGGTCAGTCTGAAAGGCACAAGCGTTTTTCCTGCACGAAATCTTATATCATGTCTGCCGAGAACCTCCCTTGCCTCATCACGCGTCTTTAAGTCCTTAAATTCAAGCGAAAACGAGGTCTTATTCGCCGCAGCATTAAACTTATGCTCCGGAAGCTCGGCTTTTATATTCTCATAATCCTCTGAGTAGTCATTTTTTATATACACCATCGGCGGAGTCATAAATTCACCGATAGTATTTGCAACCAGCGCACGGACGTTTTCCTTTACCGAAATATCCTTTACATATTCATCCATGAGGACATGGAATTTTGTCAGATCAATATACCAGTTGGTAACGTCACGCATTTCCGGCGTTTCACCGGTAAGCGTACTCTTGGGATCTATCAGTTCCTCAGGCATATACTGATGTCCCATAGAACATTCGTCCGCATATCCCTTGTCCGATGTACAGTTTTCTACGGGGCATTTTCCGACAACCTGTCTGCCGTTTAGGAACTGACCTGCCTTTACATCATAAAACTGACGTGTTACAAGCTTTTCAAGCCAGCCGTTTTTATACCACAGCTCCATCAGCTCGTTTGTAAGCTTTCTGTGTTCTTCCTTTGCATCATCAAGACCGGAGCCTGCAAAAATGTTAAGGCTGATTCCGTATTCCTCAAGCGTTTTTTTCTGGCTTTCGTGGTTCATACGCACAAAATCCTCTATTGTGCCGTCAAAACTGCCGCTTTCTTTAAGACCTCGGTACGCCTCGGCAATAGGAGAACCGTAACAGTCCGTACCCGATACAAAAATTACATTTTCACTGCCGATTCTGTCACGCAGAAACCTTGCGGTTACGTCCGCCTGAACAAATACACCGCCCACATGTCCAAAGTGAAGCTTTTTGTTGCCGTAAGGCATACCGCCGGTAACAACCGCGCGTTTCGGAAACTCCGGCCGCGGCAAATCCATAATATTCTCACGCTTGCCACAGCGTCCGCTGTTTTCTCTGTTATCCTTTCCCATATACAAATCCTTTCCCGCAGCGCCTAAGCCATAGCCGCGCTGATTCTCTTTTTCATATCATCCTCGCCGATTATATGGCAGATTTCCCATAAATCCGGAGAGTTTGTCCGTCCGGTAACAGCCACACGCACAACATTGCTTACATCGCTTATGCTGCCCTTATACATGTCGGGATTCTTTTTATAATCCTTTGGCTTTACCGCATAATTCATATCGCCCGATATATCCCTTATTTTTTGGAACCATTGTGAATTATCATCATTATGGTCATATGTTTTAAGATATCTTTCAAGAATTTCTTTTCTGTCCTCAGCCGAAACATTTGCCGGAAAATCATCCTCGCGAACAAATGATTTATCAAAATAGAATGACAGGAATTGTCGTGCCTGCTTCCAGTTTGTCAAATCCTTTCTCGGACGCGCACCGTTTCTGCCGACATCAATTATCCTTTCGCTGAAGCTTCTGTCCGCAGTAAACAACTCAGCAAATTCCGGATCATATTCATCAAGCCATGCCGACATTTTATCATATATTTCCGATGCGTTCAGGCGCAGCAGTGTTTCCTGGCTGACGCTGTCAAACTTCATCATATCAAACAGTGCCCCGGAATTACTCATCTTTTCAAGGGTAAATTCAAAATCGTCAATCGGTTTATCGGGATTTTCGGCACGCCATTCCTCAAAGTTGGAATTAAGCAGTGTCATAAGGTATTCCCATACCGCCTCCGGAACATACCCCTCCTGTCTGTAATAGTTAAGTCCAAGCTCCGGATCCTTACGTTTTGAAAGCTTACGCTTGGTTTCTCCGTCCATCTTCATAAGCACGGGAGTATGACAGTATATCGGTCTTTGCCATCCAAAGGTATCAAACAGCTGTGCATGCATAGGTGCTGTGGACAGCCATTCCTCTCCGCGCACAACATGCGTTGTACGCATAAGATGGTCGTCAACAACATGTGCAAAATGATAGGTGGGAATTCCATCGGATTTAAGCAGGACAAAATCCTGATAATTCTCCTGCAGTTTAAGTGTTCCGCGAATTCCGTCAAATAATTCAAGCGTATTGTTTATATCCCCGTCCGAACGGAATCTAAGTACATATTCCTCTCCGTTTTTGATTCTGCTTTCTATTTCCTCATAGCTTAAATCGCGGCAAACTGCCCATTTTCCGTAATAACCGAAGTTTTCCTTCAGCGACATCTGTTCTTCACGCATTTTACTCAGACGTTCCTCTGAGCAAAAGCATGGATATGCAAGTCCGCGAAGCACAAGTTCCTTTGCAAAGCATTGATAAATTTCCTTACGCTGGCGCTGACGATAAGGAGCATACGCACCATTGTCACCGTCAATTACAGCGCCCTCGTCAAAGCTGATGCCAAAATACTTCATAGCTGAAATTACAAGCTCAACCGCACCCGGCACCTCACGCTTTGCATCCGTATCCTCTACCCTTAAATAAAATGTTCCGCCGCTCTGATGCGCCAATCTTTCGCCTATTACGGCATTATACAAATTACCGAGATGCACAAATCCCGTAGGGCTCGGTCCGATACGCGTAACCTTTGCGCCTTCGGGCAACACGCGCTGAGGATATAATTCTTCATAATACTGTGGTTCTTTATCTATATCCGGAAACAACAAACCGGCAAGCTTTTTTGTGTCCATATAAACTATTGATTCTCCAATCCTTTGCCGTAATTTATATCAGGTATACGAGAGCCAAACTCTCCATACCCTATATGCTCAGGCATATTTTATAATAAGAACTATTTTACCCTTTTAATGTCAAAAAGTCAAGCATTATAAGTAAATGCAGACATAAAAAACGTACCGGCTGCATCGGTACGGCAATATATTGAAAAAGCAGTTTTTCAGCAAGATAATGAGGAAACATCCTGCCGAAAACTGCGTAAATACACAAGAATCTCAATTATCAAAGTTTATTTACCAAACGCCGGTATACCCTTTCCGCAATCCATTTTATATCCAGCATTACATTTGCCGCTTTGGTAATATACTCGCTTTCAGCTTTGTTTTCGAGCATAAAATCAAGGATTTCCGATGCAGGCGCAAACCAGCCGTCCTTTTCTGCAGCATATTCTATAGCCCTGCGTACATCTTCTCTAAGTTGATTATTCTTATCCGCAAAACCCTATCCAAACTGCGTATATATAATTGCACAGCCGTTTTCACGTTCAAGCCTGTCAATATTATCC
>CAJLFL010000081.1 GCA_905205855.1 uncultured Eubacteriales bacterium
CTCGTTTTAAATGAAAATATGCCGGAATGTAACACATCTATTGTAAACCTACAAACAATTTATTAATAAACGTTATATCTATATTGCATTTTAAAGTTATTTGAGGTATAATAAGATATTATTCATCAATAAGCAGAGGGGAAGGTAAAGCTTGTGAAGAATCAGGGTGAGAAATCGTTTATGGAAAAACTGTCGGAGCAGATAGTTGATAAACGAAACATTATTATTTTTTTTTATTTAGCAGCAATAATATTTTCTGTTTTTTCTCAAAGTTGGGTAAAGGTATGCAATGATATTACACAATACCTTCCTGCAAGTACAGAAACACGACGAGGACTCACTTTGATGGATGAAGAATTTGTGACGTATGCTTCTGCACGTGTTATGGTTGCGAATATTACATATGATAAAGCTGAAGAATTACAGGAAAAATTAGAGAGTATTCCGCAGGTAAATATGATTGATTTTGACAATACTGAAGATCATTATAAAGATGCAAGCGCTTTGTTTGATGTAACGCTCAATACTCAAGGTGATGATGAGAGGACAAAAGAAGGCTATCAGGCAATAAGAGATGCGCTTGACGGTTATGATGTGTTTATCAAAGAAAGTGATTCTGATGATTCAGCTTTGCTTGCTCAGGAAATAAACGTTGTTATGGTAATAGCTGCTATTATAATTATTGCAGTTTTATTACTGACATCTAAAACATATATGGAGGTTCCGGTTCTGCTGCTCACATTTGTGGCAGGTGCTATACTTAATAAAGGAACCAACTTTCTGTTCGGTGAAATATCCTTTGTATCTAATTCTGTAACAGCTATATTGCAGCTGGCACTATCTATAGACTATGCAATTATATTGATACATCATTACAGCGAAGAAAGACAGCTGTATGACCAGAGAGAAGCAGTGGTAAAGGCCCTTTCGAAATCTATACCGGAAATTGCATCAAGTTCATTGACCACAGTATCGGGACTTCTTGCACTTACTTTTATGCAGTTCAGAATAGGTTTTGATATGGGTATTTGTCTTATTAAATCCATTTTATACAGCTTGCTTTGCGTGTTCACACTTATGCCGTGCTTGCTGATGATTTTTGGAAAATATATTGACAAAACACATCATAAAAGCTTGCTCCCTGATATATCGGGACTTGGAAATATTGTTCATAAACTTAGAATGATAGTACCGCCGATATTTGTTGTTGTGCTTATTGCGGCGTATTTTATGTCGTCAAAGTGTCCATATACATATAATCAGGATTCTTCTGAAACAATGAGGAAAAATGAAAATCAAATAGCAACAGAAACAATAAATGAACATTTCGGAACCAAAAATTTGGCTGCCGTAATTGTTCCTAAGGGTGATTATGAAAAGGAAAAGAATCTTGCTAATGAGCTGTCACAATATAATGAGGTCAGGTCTGTAACCGCGCTGTCGGCAGTTGATATAAAAGATCAGTATGTATTGACCGATAAGCTTACGCCAAGACAGTTCTCTGAACTTATGGATATAGATATTGATACGGCAAAGCTTTTGTATACGGTTTATGCTGCCGACAAGGAGGAATACAGCAAGCTTATCACTAATATGAATGACTTTGGTGTTCCTATAATAGATATGTTTATGTTTGTCTATGATTTAAAACAGGATGGCTATGTAAAGTTTGATGATGATATGGCACAGGAACTGGATGATTTATACGTTCAGCTTGACAGTGCACAAAAACAGCTTTCCGGGGATAACTACTCACGTATACTTCTTAATCTTGATATGCCTCTTGAAGGTGAGGATACGTTTAATTTTATAGATACAATACATAGTGTTGCGGAAAAGTATTATGATAATGTACTTGTGGTGGGGGATTCAACAAGCTGTAAAGATCTTTCGGATTCATTTGCCACAGATAATATAGTAGTAAGTGTTTTATCTATCCTGTTTGTAATAATAATACTGTTCTTTACATTTAAAAATGCGGGATTGCCGGTTTTGCTTATTATGGTTATACAGGGTAGTGTATGGCTTAATTTTTCGGCTTCATTTATTACAAATACAAATATATTCTTTTTAAGCTATCTGATTGTAAGTTCAATACAGATGGGAGCAAATATAGACTATGCTATAGTTATATCAAGCCGTTATATGGAGCTTAAAAAAGAAAATGATATAAAAACTGCGATGCGCGGAGCGCTGAACTTTGCGTTTCCGACAGTTTTGACCTCAGGAAGTATTCTTGCGGCAGCAGGATTTCTTATCAGCATACTTTCTACAAATCCGGCGATAGTTTCAATCGGTCAAACACTTTGCCGCGGAACGCTTACGTCAATGTTCCTTGTAATGTGTGTTTTACCGGAAATACTGCTTTTGGGTGATACTATAGTAGAAAAGACAGGAGTCAATATAAAGCATCCGGATATTGTACGCAAGGAAACAGGAAGATTCTTTGTAAACGGTAGAGTAAGAGGCAAGGTAAACGGTTTTGTGGATGCAGATATACGCGGCGTAATAAGTGGTGATATGGATGCAATAGTCAGCAGCAATAATATTGAAAAGTATGAGGAGGCGGAAAACAATGATGCACAGCAAAAAGAAAATAAATAAAATACTTTCCGTTTCAGTAGTTGTTGTATTGCTTGCTGTCATGATTTTACCGATAATAAGCGTTATTGCGGATAACAGCTATATAGTTATCCGTACCGCGGAGGATTATGCTGCTCTTGTATCAAAATGTAAAAATGATGCATGGTCACAGGGAAAGACAGTTTCGCTTGAAGCTGATATTGATTTATCTTATGACGAATTTAAGCTCATACCTACATTTGGAGGGTATTTTAGAGGAAACGGCTATACAATTACGGGAATAAATATAAAATCAAAAGGTTCTAACTATGGATTATTCAGATATATCCAGAGCGGAGCTACAGTAGAGAATCTTAATGTTAAGGGTGAGGTATTTCCCGAAGGAACAAAAAAGCGTATAGGAGGTATAGTCGGGGAATGCAGCGGTATTTTAAAAAACTGCAGCTTTGAAGGAGATATAAAAGCAGACACCAATGTAGGAGGAATATGCGGATATTTAACCGAGAGCGGTCAGATATTAAACTGCCGTTTTAACGGAAGCGTTACAGGAGAAAGCTATACCGGTGGTATAGCGGGGCAGAATTACGGATTGATACAGGATTCGGAAAACAGCGGTCGTGTAAATACAACAGATACCGATGAAACAAAAACTATACAGGATGCGGTAAGCGATATAGATTTACAGCTTGATTTGACAGAGCTGCGTACGACCGAAAAAATTGATACAAGTACCGATACCGGCGGAATATGCGGATTTTCGAAAGGGCGGCTTGTAAACTGTGTAAATTACGGTAATGTCGGATATAAGTCCATAGGTTATAATACCGGCGGAATATGCGGCAGGCAATCCGGAAGTATACAGTCATGCAAAAATTACGGTGAAATAAACGGCAGAAAGGATATAGGTGGAATTGCGGGTCAGGCTGAACCTTATATCTTGCTGCAGTATTCTGAAGATGCACTTGTTAAGCTTAATGATGTTTTGGATAAAATTCAGAATATAATAGACGAAAGCACAGTATTTACCGGCGATGAATTAAGTGATAGTCTTGACAGAATAGATAAATCTGTTACTGCGGTAAGCGATTCGGCAGAAGCGTTGGCAAAATCAACCCAAAGCTATGCTGATAATATTGCGGATGAAACAAATGCGTTATCTGACAGACTTCACAAGGCTATAGATGATTCATCGGAGGCTATAGACAGTATATCCGACGGAGGAAAGCTGTTGTCTGACGGAATACGACGTATATCGGATACAGGCGATACAATTACAGAGATTTTAGATATGCTTAAGGATGCGGCGGAAAAAGCTGAAAATTCCGGCGAGCATCTTAAAAATGCGTCAACTGATTTCGAGAAAGCTATGGCTCATATTTCCGATAGCTGCGAGGTTCTGGAGGCAAACGCCGAAGGAATGGAGGAGGGACTTAAAAAGCTTAAAGAAGCCTTAGCGGATTTAAAAAAGGCTTTGGATGAAAAAAAGGATATAGAGCAAAATGCAAACAAAGTGTCCGATTCACTCGGACAGCTTCAGAGCAGCACCTCTGCGGTTTCGGAAGCACTTGAGGATATGGCGCGTGCAATAAACGATTTGCAGAATAAAGGGTATGATATAGGAAACCTGAAAGATTTTATCACAAAAATAGATGATATGGCAAAATCGTTTAAAAATATTGCTATTGCACTTGGCGAGGTTGCTGATGCATTTTTGATTATAGCCGAAGGGTTTGATATTTACAGTATAGGAACAGCATTCAGAATACTGGCAAAGGGCTTTGATTTTATGTCAAAGGGATTTGCTTCTTTGAGGAATGCAGTAAAAGAACTTGAAAAGGCGATGGATGCGCTTGATGGCATTACGGATAAGGCGAATGAGGTTGTGAACACAATGCAGGAAGCGCTTGATAAAATTGCCGACGGCGGTGATAAGATTACTGCCGGTACAGACAGGATTTCACAGATTACCGATGAATTCAGCGAAAGCGGAAAATTTGAGCTTCCCTCCGCATCCGAGATGCTTGGTGATGATGTAGATACATTATTCGACAGATTTAAGGATATGCAGGGAGAATTTTCCAAGCTTAATGATGTGCTGAAAGACAAAAAGAATAACCTTTCAGATGATGCCTCAAGCTTAAACGATCAGCTCAAAGCTGCAATGGATATTTTAAGAGATACCTATGACAAACAAAAAGAAAAGGATGAGAGTGACATTATTGAGGATATATCAGACAAAGATTTCATAGGTGATTCACGTGGTAAAATAGAAGATTCTTATAATGGCGGAAGCGTTTACGGTGATTTGTGTGCCGGCGGAATAGTAGGTTCTATGGCGATAGAGTATGACTTTGATCCGGAAGACGATATAAAGTCGGAAAATACAAAGAGTCTTGAATTTACATATAAGAGTAAGTGTGTAATCAGAAGATGTAATAATTCGGGTGCTGTTAAAACAAAGAAGAACTATTGCGGCGGAATTACCGGAAGAATGGATTTGGGAAGTGTTATATCCTGTGAAGGCTATGGAAATGTAAGCAGCGATGACGGCGACTATGTAGGCGGTGTTGCAGGTATGTCTGAAACAGTTGTAAGAAATTCGGCTGCTAAATGCGAGGCGAAGGGAAAAAAATATGTCGGCGGTATTGCAGGCAAGGCGACAGAGCTGTATGGCAGCTATGCGATAGTTAATGTTTCAGAGTATGAAGAAAATGCCGGAACTGTAGCCGGAAGCACTGATTTGGAAAAAACTAAAGGAAATTACTTTGTAAATGACAATTTGGGCGGAATAGATGACATAAGCTATTCCAGAAAGGCAGAGGAAACCGATGTTGCAAAATTTGTAAGCTTTGTCAAAGGAAATTTTGGCACCGATACAGAGTTTAAGCTTAAATTTATTGCTGACGATAAGGAGGTTGCAACGGTTCCGTTTAAATATAAAGAAGCTATACCTGAAGAGAACATTCCCAAAGTGCCTGAGAAATCGGGGTATTATGGTAAGTGGAGTTACTATGACTATTCATGTGCAGTATTTGATGCCGAAATAAACGCTGAATATTACAGAGATGTTGAGCTTTTGCCATCCGATATTATGCGCGGAGATAAATCTGTGGTGCTTATATGCGGCGCTTTTGACGATAATGCACATGTTAATGTCAAGTTAAATGATTCTCAGCCTGATAAGCTTAAAAACAAGAAGATAAATGACGCTTATGATGTAGAAATCAACGGCAGCTATACGGAAAAATACACCGTCAGATATCTGCCCAAATCCGACAAGAGCGTTAATCTGTATATAGAAAGCGATTCAGGTATGAGCAAGGTTAGTACAAAAGAGTTTGGCAGTTACCTTGAATTTGAAGTCCCGGACAGAAGATTTGTAATATACGAAACTCCAAAAGGGATTGTTACTGTTGTAATTATATCGGCAATCGGAGTATTATTGGCTTGCGGCGTAATAATCTTTCTTATTCTCAAAAGAAAGAAAAAGAAAAAATAAACGCTATTGACAAATGATATTGATTTAATTAAAATATAAACATAAATTGAAATATTGGTTTTAGGAGTAATATTATGAAAGTTATTTACTGCGATGGTTCAATAGGCGAGGCGGCAGAGTCGGAAGAACTTGAAATCATAAGACATACCGCGGCACATATTATGGCACAGGCGGTAAAAAGATTGTTTCCGCAGGCAAAGTTTGCGTTTGGTCCGGCAACTGAAAATGGATTTTATTATGATGTTGATTTAGGCGAAAGCAAGCTTGCTGACAGCGATTTGGAAAACATAGAAAACGAGATGAAAAAGATTAAAAAAGAAAATCTTAAAATCACGCCCTATGTTCTTACAAAGGATGAAGCTATAAAGTTTATGGAAAGCAAAGGCGAAACTTATAAGGTTCAGCATATACATGATTTGACGGATGTTGATACAATAAGTTTTTATGAACAAGGTGAATATACCGATATGTGTCGAGGTCCGCACCTTTGTTATACAAAAGAGTTGAAGGCATTTAAGATTATGAGCGTTTCGGGCGCATATTTTAAGAATGACAGAAATAATAAAATGCTGACAAGGATAAATGGTACTGCTTTTAAGACAAAGGAAGAACTTGAAAATTATCTTGTTATGCTTGAAGAAGCTGAAAAACGCGATCACAGAAAAATCGGCAGAGAAATGGGACTTTTCCAAATGAATGAAGAAGCTCCCGGATTTCCGTTCTTTTTGCCAAACGGTATGAAGCTGCGTAATGCTCTTATTGATTATTGGCGTGATATACACACGCGCGACGGATATGTTGAAGTTTCGACACCGATGATAATGAACAGACATCTTTGGGAAACAAGCGGACATTGGGATCATTATAAGGATAATATGTACTCGACAATGATTGATGATGATGTCTATTGTATAAAGCCTATGAACTGTCCGGGCGGGGTTCTTGTTTACAAAAATGAACCGCATAGCTACAGAGAGCTTCCGATGCGTATAGGTGAGCTTGGTCTTGTCCACAGACATGAACTCAGAGGTGCTCTGCACGGATTATTCAGAGTTCGCTGTTTTACTCAGGATGATGCACATATATTTATGCGCAGAGAACAGATAACCGATGAAATTATCGGAGTTGTAAATCTGATAAATGAGGTTTATACCAAATTTGGATTTAAGTATTTTATTGAATTATCAACACGTCCCGAAGACAGCATGGGAAGTGACGAGGATTGGGAGGCTGCAACAAACGGTCTTATAAATGCACTTAATATACTCGGCTTGCCGTATACTATAAACGAGGGTGACGGCGCTTTTTACGGACCTAAAATAGACTTCCATCTCCAGGATTCTCTTGGCAGAACATGGCAGTGCGGTACGATTCAGCTTGACTTCCAGATGCCGCTTAACTTTAATCTTGAGTATAAAGATGAAAATGATGAAAAGCAAAGACCGATTATGATTCATCGTGTATGTTTTGGCTCGATAGAGAGATTTATAGGAATTTTAACGGAGCATTATGCAGGTAAATTCCCGGTATGGCTTGCTCCGATACAGGCAAAGGTTCTGCTTGTATCCGAAAAGTTTAAAGAATACGGAAACAAGGTATATGAAGAACTTAAAAAAGCAAAAATACGCTGTGCTCTGGATGACAGAAATGAAAAGGTAGGTTATTTAATACGTCAGGCGCAAGTAGTTGAGAGAGTTCCGTATATGCTTGTAATCGGTCAAAGAGAGATGGAAAATGAGGCTGTATCCGTAAGATGCAGAGATACGGGTGAAACCACAACAATGAGTTTGCAAGAATTTGTGGATAAAATCAAAAAAGAAAACTCGGACAGAGTATAATAATATAAAACCCGCGGTTTGCCGCGGGTTTTGTGTTTATAAAATTATGCAAATCAAGCCGCCGCTGCCTTCGTTAATTATTTTTTGCAGCGTTTCCTGAAGCTTCATTTGAGCATCGTCCGGCATACGGTAAAGCTTGTTATGGAGTCCCTCATTCACAAGTTAGTGACGTAATTTTCC
>CAJLFL010000082.1 GCA_905205855.1 uncultured Eubacteriales bacterium
ACGTCCTGCCACTAACGCCGGGCGATTAGAAAAAGAAATACGTGTTTACGATTTGCTTGACAGTCTTGGAATAAAATTTTGCCGTATAGATCACAGCCCTGCTGGTAAAATGGAGGCATGCAGTGAAATTGATAAGGCTCTCGGCGTGGTAATCTGTAAAAATCTTTTTCTGTGTAACAGACAAAAAACACGGTTTTATCTGCTTATGATGCCCGCAGACAAGCCATATCGTACCAGGACATTTTCAAAATTGGCAGGAAGCTCAAGGCTTTCGTTCGGGCCGCCGGAGGAAATGGAGCAGTTTTTGGATGTTACTCCCGGTTCTGTCAGCATACTTGGCTTGATGAACGACAAAGAAAATAATGTAAAGCTATATATAGACCGCGACGTGTTAAAAGGGGAATACATAGGCTGTCATCCGTGTATAAATACGTCAAGCCTCAGAATGAAGACCTCGGACATAATCGGAAAATTCCTGCCGGCAGTCGGACATGAGCCAATTGAAGTAGTCCTTCCGTATGAGGATGAATAAAATCACGGCAGATTCAAGTGTTAGGCTAATAATATCTGCTTATACTATTTAGCCTGTGTATCCTTTGACGGCAGGCATCCGTTGTATTTTTTATATGTACGTGTGAAGTACGACAGATTGGAAAACCCGCATTGCTCGGCAGCATTGCTGACATTTGCACATTTTCCGGAGGATAAAAGTCCCTTTGCCTTTCGGCAGCGAATATAGTTTATATAGCTTACGGGTGTCATACCTGTAAGCTGTTTAAATATATGGCAAAAATAGTATTTAGTCAGTCCGAGATAATCTGCAAGAGAGTCAATGGTCAGATTATCTGAAAAATGCATGTCAATATATAAAAATGACTTTTTTATCATTTCGGTGCGTGCAGCTTGTTTTTTGCTCAGTCTGACAGGTGAAGCAGCGGTATAATACCGCGCGGCATAACTGAGCAGAGAGATGATTTCTGACAAAATTATCGGTTTGTAATAAGTGTCTTTTTTATTAAATTCTTTAATAATGGTATCCATCTTTTTGTTGAGATTCTCGTCGCTTATACGGTGGACATAGTTAATACTGTCCGGTTCTATTCCAAATTTTTTGCAAAACTCCAGATCAGGAATCAGGCAGTAATACTCGGTATATCTGTCTGCTGTTATTTTATGCAGATAATTTGAAGGCGCAATAACAATATCCCCTGCCGCCGCGCTTAAAACCTCTGTGTCAATAGAAACAGTCGCTTTTCCTTTGGTGAAATATAAAAGTTCCGGATTTTGATGCCAATGCGGAATGAAGTTCATTTGATTATCAATTTTATCAAGATGAAAGATAACGGGAAAACCGGGGTCGTCATAAAAATGAGTTTCATAGTAATCGGTTTTTACAGACTTATTTTGATTTGATATTATATTCGGATTTAAATACTCATTCTTACCCGGCATATAACTTCACCACCTTAAAAAGCAATATTGTGTCAAAACAAAGCAAGATACATACTTTACTTTTTGATTTTACTATTATACAATAAAACTAAATAAAAGACAAGAAATTTATCTTATTTTAAGGAGGATTATTATGTATCAGTTTCCGATAGGTGTAATGCTGGATTCTTTCAGACTGGATACAAAACAGGCGATTGAAAAGGCTGCAGAGATAGGAGCAAAGGGCATACAGATGTATGCAACAAAAGGTGAGCACGCTCCGGAAAATATGACAAAGGCAAAAATAGCTGAGCTTAAAGATATGATGCAGTCAAACGGTCTGGTATTTTCTGCAATCTGCGGTGATTTGGGAATGGGTTTCGGCAATCCTGAATTAAACCCGGAGCTTATAGAAAAGTCAAAGCGTATTCTTGATTTGGCAAAAGAACTTGGAACGGATGTCGTTACAACTCATATAGGCGTTGTTCCGACTGATAAGTCAAATCCGAGATATGCTGTAATGCAGGAGGCGTGTGCAGAGCTTTCGCGTTATGCGGATTCACTTGAGGCACATTTTGCGATTGAAACCGGTCCGGAGGTTTCTATGGTATTAAAGGGATTTTTGGATTCACTCGGCTCCCGCGGGGTGGCTGTAAACCTCGATCCGGCAAATCTTGTCATGGTAACCGGCGATGATCCTGTTCAGGCTGTTTATAACTTAAAGGATTATATCGTACATACTCATGCAAAGGACGGCATAAAGCTGCATGATAACAATCCGGAGGTTGTTTACGGAATAATAGAAGATGAAATTCCGACCGGAGAGGGTTTCCGTGAGGTTGCTTTGGGTGAAGGAAGCGTTCCGTTTGATAAGTATCTTGCAGCGCTTGATGATATAGGATATCGCGGATTCTTAACCATAGAGCGTGAAGTAGGAGATGATCCTGCAGCGGATATTTCATTGGCAGCAAACTTTTTAAGAGATTTAATGAAATAAGTAATAAAGGGGATAAAAAAAATGGCAGAAAAAATTAAAGTTGGTATAATTGGTGTGGGCGGTATATCGGAAAGTCATATCAGCGCATATTTATCTAACCCAAAGGTTGAGCTGTATGCTTTTTGTGATATAAACAGAAAGAGATTGGAAGAAATGGGTAAAAAATATGGAATTACCCGTTTATATGATAATAAAGAAGAAATGCTTGCTTTGAAAGAGATTGACGCTGTAAGTGTATGTACCTGGAACAGTGAGCATGCGCCGTGTACTATTGCGGCACTTAATGCGGGCAAACATGTTTTGTGTGAAAAACCGATGGCAATGAACGCAGAGGAAGCGAAGGAAATGAAAGCTGCTGCCGAGAAAAACGGCAAGCTTTTGATGGTTGGCTTTGTACGCCGCTACGGAAACGATTGCGAACTCGTAAAGAAGTTTATTGACAAAGGCGACTTAGGTGAGGTATACTATACGAAAGCGTGTTATTTAAGACGAAACGGAAATCCGGGCGGATGGTTCGGTGAAAAAGCCCGCAGCGGCGGCGGTCCGTTGATTGATCTTGGAGTACACGTTATTGATTTTGTGCGCTATGTATGCGGAAACCCAAAGCCGGTATCGGTTTATGGCGTAACATATCAAAAGCTGTTTGACAGAAAAGGTGCAATAGGTAAGCCGAAGTATCTTTCCAGCGGGGCAACAGATCATGATATATGTGATGTTGAGGACATGGCAACCGCACTTATTAGGTTTGATAATGGTATGACCCTTGCGGTTGAGGCTGCATTCTGCCTTAATCTTAAAGAGGATAAGGGTGAGATTGAGCTTTTTGGTACAAAAGCAGGTGCAAAGCTGGATCCTAATGTTGAAATCTATGGTGATATGCATAATTATTTGACTAATGTTAGCTTTGATGCACCTACAGCTTTGGAGTTCAGCGGACTTTTTGAGAATGAAACCGGTCACTTTGTTGATTGCATACTTGACAGAACAAAGCAGTGCAAATCCCCGGCAGAGGACGGAATTGAACTTATGAAGATTCTGGATGCTGTTTATGAATCCGCTGCAACCGGTCATGAAGTTATCATAAGCAGGGAGGATTAAGCATGAAATATGCAGTAAGTACATATAGCTTTTCCCGGCTTATAGATTCCGGTAAGATGACACAGCTTGACTGTATCTCAAAAGCTAAGGAAATGGGCTTTGATGGCGTAGAATTGGTCGATATTGCAAATTTTGCAGACGGAGATGTTCTTGGGTATGCAAAAAAGCTTGCCGACGGGGCTGAAAGATGTGATATAGAGCTTTCAAATTTTGCGTTTACAGCTGATTTTTCGGTAAAGTCTGAATTTGACAATCAAATTCAGTGGGTTAAAGATATGATAGATGCGGCTGAAATACTTGGCGTAAAAACGGTTAGACATGACGTTTTGCACGGACTTGGCGATTATCGTTCATTCGGTCAGCTGCTGCCGGTGATTTCGGATGCGTGCCGTATCATTGCCGAATATGCAGAGAAAAAGGGAATCCGTACAATGGTTGAGAATCACGGCTTTATCTGCCAGGACAGCATCAGAACTGAACAGCTTTTTAACGCAGTAAATCACAGAAACTTTAGTCTGCTTGTTGATATAGGAAACTTCCTGTGTGCGGATGATAATCCTGTAACTGCTGTAAGCAGAGTTGCTCCCTATGCGGCATATGTGCATGTAAAAGACTTTTTGTTAAAACCGGGCAGCGGAGCTGATCCGGGAGAAGGCTTCTTTAAAACGAGAGGAGCAAATTATCTGCGCGGAACAATAGTAGGACATGGTGCTGTTCCGGTAAAGCAGTGTCTTGACATTTTAACAAATGCAGGCTATGATGGTTATGTAACGGTTGAGTATGAGGGAATGGAGCCTGTGCTTGACGGAATAGCCATAGGTCTTAAAAATATTAAAAATTATTTACAAAAATAAATAAAAACGGAGAGGATAATATGAGAGTTATTTTATGTGACAGTTATGAAGAAATTTCAAATAAGGCAGCCGAACTTGTTGCGGCACAGATAATGCTTAAACCGGATTGTGTGCTTGGGCTTGCGACAGGTTCAAGTCCGATTGGAATGTATAAAAAGCTTACAGAGATGAATCTGGATTTTTCTGAGGTAACAACATTTAATCTTGATGAGTATTATCCGATTTCACGTGATAATGTACAAAGCTATTACTACTTTATGAACGAGCACCTTTACAGCAAGGTTAATCTCAAGCCGGAGAATATACATATTCCAAACGGTCAGACAGATGATGTAGAGGCAGAGTGCAGCGCTTATGACGAGGCAATAGAGGAATGCGGCGGGATTGATTTGCAGATTTTAGGTATAGGTCAAAACGGACATATAGGTTTTAACGAGCCTGACGATAACTTAAATTCTGCAACACATCTTACCGGTCTTACCGAAAGCACAATAGAGGCAAACGCAAGATTCTTTGAAAAAGAGGAGGATGTTCCCAAACAGGCATTGACTATGGGAATGTCAACCATCCTTAAATCAAGAAAGATAGTACTTTTGGTAAGCGGAAAGGGCAAGCATGCTGCTTTAGCTGAATTGTTTGACAATGATATAAATACCTCTGTCCCGGCAACGATGCTGAAGGTTCATCCGGATGTCGTTGTTATATGCGACAAAGAGGCGTATAACGGTTAAAATCCTAATTAAGAAAGGGGTTGGTTTACATGGGCAGCTTATTTAAAAATGCTCTTGTAAACGGCGAGGTTGTTGACATTCTTGCCGAAAACGGGAAATTTGCCGAAATCGGTAAAGGCATACCGGGGACAGGTGTTGATTTGAACGGAAGTATGGTTTTTCCGGGACTGGTCGAGGTGCATGCACACGGATGCATAGGATATGACACCATGGATGGCAATAAGCTGAACGAGATGGCGTATTACCTTGCAAAAAACGGTACGACTTCGTGGCTTCCTACCACCATGACAATGGATATGGAAACAATAAAAAATGTGGTAAACATAGACTTGCCTCATACCGAGGGTGCCAATATCCTGGGATTTCATCTTGAAGGTCCGTATATTTCACCTAAACACAAAGGCGCGCAGAATGAAAAGTTTATAAAAAACCCTGATATAGGAGAATTTGAAGCCTTACGCAATATAAAAATGGTAACTGTTGCACCTGAACTTGAGAATTCTATGGATTTCATAAAAAAGTGTAAAGCTGTAGTTTCTTTGGGACATACTGATGCCGATTACAACTGCAGTATGGCAGCAATCGAAAACGGAGCAAATTGTCTGACACATACATTTAATGCAATGCCGCCGCTGCATCACAGAAATCCCGGACCTATAGGTGCGGCAATTGATAAAAAGATTTATGTTCAGGTTATATGTGATGGACTTCATATACACAAGAGTGTTATAAAAATGCTTTACAAAACCTTTGGCGCTGACAGGATGGTTATTATAAGCGATTCCATGTGTGCAACCGGTCTGAAGGACGGAACATATGATTTCGGCGGACAGCCTGTTAAGGTTGAAAATTCTGTTGCACGTACTATGGACGGCGCAATAGCCGGAAGTACATCAACTCTGTTTATGTGCGTAAAAAAGGCGATAGAGTTTGGAATTCCGATAAAGGATGCCTTTAAAATGGCATCGGAAACACCGGCACAGCTTATCGGTGCCGAGAATAAAGGCAAAATACAAGTTGGCTGTGATGCAGATTTTATTGCATTGACAAATGATTTTAATATTAAAATGACCGTTGTAAACGGTGAAGTAATAAAATAAGGACAGCATATATAAAATATCGGTACGCATAATGTGTGCCGATATTTTATATTTTTATTTATTAAGCTTTTAAGAGCATTAAGGCGGAAATCAGTGTTATTTTGAGAAATGGATATATTATTCTTTTGTGCTTGCTTTACACTGCTTAAAAACTTTTTTAAAACGGAAAAAAAGTCATTGACTTATAGCTGAAATGATTGTATACTGCTCAGACAACGAAAATCCATTTCAGAGTCGGGGGCGTGAGTTATGCCGAAAACACCTGTTAAAACTCAGAAACTCATAAGGATTGCTGTTCCGTGTTTTATCGAACAGCTGCTGGTTTCGCTGATTTCAATAGCATCTGCAATGATGGTCGGTCAGCTTGGCAAGGCTGAGCTTAATGCTGCAAATATGTCAGGAACAATAGTAAACTGGCTGCAGTGTGTTTATACCGGACTCGCTGCAGGATCGACTATCGTTATAGGCAGAATGTGGGGTGCCGGAGACAAAGAAGGTGTAAAATCAACCTTTGTTGACTCGTTGATAGTTAATACTGGCTTATCTGTCCTGCTAATGCTTCTTTTAATTGTATTTCAGCAGCAGGTTACGGAATTGTTCTTTGGCGGCGCAGATGCAGAAGTCAAGGAGAAAATGGATGTATTTTTTAAATTCTGTATGATAAGTATGCCGGCTATGGCTATTGCAAATATTGTGTGTGCATGCCTCAGAGGAATAGGCGACAACAAAACCTGCGTGTATTGCAATGCGCTGATTAACATAATATACCTTGTTATGGCGTATCCGCTGATTTACGGTATCCTGCTTTGTGTATTCCGAGGTACGGAATTTTTGGTGCCGGTGTTGCTACTCTCGCCGCAAGGTATTTGGGAACTGTTGTTACAATTATTTATGTTGTCGTGAAGCATAAGCCTATAGTGCCGGACCGAAAATCCGTAAAAATGGATACGGGTATTCTTAAACGTGTTGTCAATGTCGGAATCCCGTCTGCTGCAGAGCAGTTTATATTTAACGGCGGTTTTGTTATTTTGCAGTCGGTGCTTATAAGCTTTGGAATGGTATTTCAGGCAGGATATCAAATAGGGGCGAATCTTAATTCGATAATGTGTGTGCCTTCAAACGCCATAGGCGTAGCTATTACGGCTATGACGAGCCAGGCGTTGGGCAGACGCGATAAATATGATGCGATGGAAAATGTAAAGGCGGCAAGATTTTTGTATGTGATAATCTTCAGTATACTCGGCGCGATTGTTTTTATGCTGTCAGAGCCGCTTGTGCGTCTTTATACTTCAGATGCGGAAGTAATAAAAGAAGGAGTGTATTTTATCAGAGTTTTTGCGGTAGAATCGCTTGCAATAGGGTACTTCCAGTCAATGGCAGGCGTACTCAGAGGCGCCGGGGATATAAAATACATACTGGTAAGCAGTACGGTTGCTTTATGGTTTTGCAGAATAGGTCTGACTTGGGGATTTTCTAAGATCATAGATCCGCATATTGCTTTGCTGATAGGCTTGAGTGCAGATTTTTATTTAAGAGCATTTATGTATCACTTTCGCGTTCAAAAAAGAAACTGGCTTGAAATTGTCGTATAAAAGAGAGCAGAAAGCGTTTGCTTTCTGCTTTGTTTTGTGATATACTGTAAAAAGTAATACAGAAAAAGGATGAGCATGATGGCGGCAAGAATTGCTGATGTGGACTATAACAGTCCGGCAGATAATGCAGGACTTAAACCCGGTGACGAAATCATAGAAATAAACGGGA
>CAJLFL010000083.1 GCA_905205855.1 uncultured Eubacteriales bacterium
GAAGCTGGTTTGAATTAGGTCCGATTAACTTTCAGCCCGCAGAGGTGGTTAAAATTATATTTATAATCAGCTTTGCAAGACTGTTGTCGGAAAAAGAAGGCAGAATAAATGAGCCTAAAACTCTGTTGAAAATTCTTGCTCAGCCTGCAATACTTTGTGTGTTGATTGCAGTACAGCCTGATTTTGGTACAGCATCTGTGTTTATGTTTATAACGTTTGTGATGCTGTTTGCAGCAAAATTAAGCTGGAAGTATATTGTCGGCGGATTTGCCGCATTGGCTGCATTGTGTCCGGCGGCGTGGTTCTTTTTGCTTCAGGATTATCAGAAAAAACGTATTATAAGTGTTTTTAATCCTGAAAGTGATCCTTCCGGCAGCGGTTATCACATAATTCAATCTAAAATTGCTGTCGGTTCAGGCAAATTATTCGGTACGGGGCTTTACAAAGGCTCAAGTCAGGTGAATAATCTTCTGCCGGAGCGTCATACAGACTTTATCTTTTCTGCGGTATGTGAAGAATTGGGAATGGTTGGTGCCGTTGCAGCTGTGCTGCTGCTTACCGTGCTTATTTTAAGGTGTGTATATATAGGCATAAATGCACGTAATTCACTTGGTAATTATATTTGTATCGGTGTTGCGGCAATGCTTATTTTTCAGGTCTTTGAGAATATAGGAATGTGTCTTGGAATGTTTCCTGTTACGGGAATAACACTGCCGTTTTTCAGCTATGGCGGTTCCTCAATGCTGACGACCATGCTTGCCATAGGCTTGGTAATGAATGTCAGGTACAGGTGCAGGCTGATAAATTTTTAATTTGGTGATAGATTATGATTCGGTTTTTAATACGGATATTTATACTCGATTATACTCAAGTCAAGGATGCAAAGGTCAGAGAACGTTATGGGGTTCTGGGCAGCATACTCGGAATCATATGTAATATATTGTTGTTTTTGCTAAAGCTGTTTGCCGGCATGGCAACAAACAGCATAGCTGTAATCTCAGATGCTTTTAACAACCTTTCAGATACAGGGGCGTCCGTTATATCGCTTGCAAGCTCAAAGCTGAGTGGCAGGCGTCCGGATGAGGGACATCCATACGGACATGGCAGAGCGGAGTATATTGCTTCGCTCCTTGTTTCTGTTCTGATAATTTTGTTCGGTATGGAGTTTCTCGGAAGCTCGGTAGAAAAGATTATAAATGCGGATGAAGTGTCGCTTAACCCGCTTTCGGCTGTTCTGCTTATATTCACTGTATTTGTAAAGCTGTGGATGTGGAGCTATAACAGATATATGGGATACAGGATAAATTCACCTGTATTATTTGCCGCGGCAAAGGACAGCCTGAATGATGTTATAGCGACCTCTGCGGTTGTTGTGTCCGCATTGGTTGCTCCTTTTGTCAGTTTTCCGATAGACGGAATAGCAGGCGCTGCGGTATCGATTCTTATATTATGGACCGGTTATCAGATAGCAAGAGATACAATAGACAGACTTCTCGGACAGCGTCCGGATACAGAGCTTGCCGAACATATAAAGAACATGATATTGGATAATGATATGGTGCTTGGCGTACATGACCTTATGGTGCATGATTACGGACCGGGAAGAATAATCGCGTCTGCTCATGCCGAAGTCCCATATAATCTTTCACTTAAAGAGGTTCATGATGTAATAGACACTGCAGAAAAAAGAGTCAGAGCGGAGCTGAATGTAGATTTAGTTATACATATGGATCCTGTCGGCGAAAAATAATGTGCATGATACCGAAACGCCATGTATGTGTATGCCTCAAAGGTCAATTTTGTTATATATAATACAGTATTTGAGCAAGAATATGATATTGATATTATTAATCCGTTATGCTAAAATTGTTTTGACATGTCGAAAGCAGGAATACACGGTTCAAAATTTGAACCCGGATTATTCTAAACACAGGGGGAATAAACATGGGCATAATTTATAATGAGAAAAATAAGACATTCAATATAAAAACAGAGAATACCTCATATGTTGTCGGGGTTCTTGGAAATCAGGTTTTGCTGAATCTGTATTATGGCAAAAAAATAGAAAACTTCGGCAATGCTGATATAGAAAAGAATTTGCCTACGGTTACGCACGATGCTCATGCGGGCGAGGATATATTGGCGGCATATTCTACAGCTGCTCTAAGCTGTGAATATCCTACATATTGCAGCGGAGCTGATTTGCGAACACCGGCATTTCATGCGGTACAGAATAACGGCAGTGCGGTCACGCGTTTTATTTATGATTCACATAAAATTTACTGCGGTAAAAAACCGCTTTCAGGCTTGCCGTCGAGTTATGCTTATAATGAAGCAGAGGCAGAAACCCTGGAAATAGTTTTAAAGGACAAGACTGCCGGGATAAGTGCGGTTCTTTCTTATACTGTATTTGAGGGATTTGACGTACTGTGCCGTTCTGTTAAAATAATAAACGAGGGAAACGACAAAATTGATATTAAGAGTGCTCTTTCACAGTCTGCATATTTGTTTGACAAGGACTATGAGTTTGTTCATTTAAGCGGAAGCTGGGCAAGAGAAAGACATATAGAAAAAATGCCGCTGACAAGAGCCGGTGTGTATGTTGACAGTAAGAGAATGGTATCCGGACATTCGCACAGTCCGTTTATGGCACTTGCAAGACCGAATGCAACCGAAAAAGAGGGAGAGGTTTACGGATTCAGTCTTTGCTACAGCGGAAACTTTATTGCACAGGCGGAGGTTGACGCCTATGACTGCGTAAGGTTGAATATGGGAATAAACCCGTTTAATTTCAGCTGGGAGCTTGCAGCAGGAGAAGAATTCCAGACCCCGGAAGTGATTTCTGTATATTCAAACGAGGGTTATGGAAAAATGTCGCGTACATATCACAGCTTTTATCGTACACATCTTTGCCGCGGAAAATGGCGTGATTTGGAGCGCCCAGTCTTGATAAACAACTGGGAAGCAACGTATTTTGACTTTAACGAGGAAAAAATCCTCAACATTGCCTCAAAAGCTAAAGCAGCAGGCGTTGAGTTGATGGTGCTTGATGACGGGTGGTTCGGAAAACGTAATAGTGACGATTGCTCGTTGGGTGATTGGGTATGCAATAAGAAAAAGCTGCCTAACGGCATAGACGGGCTTGCAAAAAAGATTAACGACATGGGCTTGATGTTTGGTCTTTGGTTTGAACCCGAAATGGTGTCGCCGGATAGTGATTTGTACCGCAAACATCCGGATTGGTGCATACATTCGTATGACAGAGAAAGAACACTGTCAAGAAAACAGCTTATTCTGGATCTTTCAAGAGAAGATGTGAGGGAATATATTATTAAGGCGGTTTCGGAGGTTTTAAGTTCTGCTCCGATTTCATATGTGAAATGGGATATGAATAGGAATATTAGTGAAATAGGTTCGGCTTCTTTGCCTGCGGATAAACAGCAGGAGCTGCCGCACAGATATATGCTTGGCTTGTATGGGGTTCTTGAAAAGGTAACTTCTTCATTCCCTGAGGTTTTGTTTGAGGGCTGCAGCGGCGGCGGAGGACGTTTTGACGCAGGTATGCTGCCATATTTTCCTCAGTATTGGACAAGCGATGATTCCGATGCAATAGAAAGACTGTATATTCAATACGGAACAAGCATGGTTATGCCGTCAATTACTATGGGTGCTCATGTTTCGGCAGTACCAAATCATCAGGTAGGCAGGGTTACACCGTTTAAAGCACGCGGCGATGTGGCTATGTCCGGTCAGTTTGGATATGAGCTGAATCTCGATATAATCTCTGATGAGGAATTTGAAGAAGCAAAAGCACAGATTGTTGAATATAAGCAAATAAGAGAAGTTATACATAAGGGAAATATGTATAGACTGAAGTCCCCGTTTGACGGAAACGAGTGTTCATGGATGTTTGTAAGCGATGACAAAAGCAAGGCTGTACTCATGTTTGCTCAGATTCTTGCAGCTGCAAATGCTCCGCTTTGCCATGTAAGGCTTGATGGACTTGACGGCGCAGCAATGTATAAGGTTGACGGATATGAGGATTGTCTGAGCGGTGACTATCTGATGAACATGGGGTTGAACTTCAGTTTAAACAAAGATTTTGAAACAATGCTGATTAAAATAGAAAAAGTATAATGTAAAGGTGTACCCGTGCGGGTACACCTTTTATATTTATTATGAGTTAATTGTTATTGTTATAAGCTTCTGCTCTTCACTCCATATAACCTTTCCGCCCAATGCCTCAATAACATCACGTATAGGAAGCATAAGACGATTGTTAAATTCAACAGCAGAACTGTTAAGATAATACACCTTTCCGTTTACCATCATAAATGGTTCGCCGGGACGTATAAGCAAACGTGAACCGAGCACATCTATACGTGCCATGTTCATCATTTCATCCCACTTGACCTTTCCGTCAAGACTCTCCAATACCGCACGCATAGGTACAAGAGTATGATAATTTTCGGTATCTGTGATGCATGGTTGGTCAAACACGATTTCATTGCCGTTTACCTTGACGCGGATAAGCTCCTCATAACCGATATTATTTGTTTCGGCATAAATCTGTGCAGCGGAACCCCATGAGGCATAAATTCTGAGACCCGGCGCCTGACCGAAAGCGACAGAACCTATTTGAGTCAAGCTGTTGGGCGCTGTAACAGCAGTGAGATTTGAGCATAAAGCAAACGCATTATTGCCTACTGCTGCAGTACCCTCAGGAATACTTATCGTCCAAAGATTTTCACACTGATAAAATGCGCCCTCACCGATTTCTTTAAGACCTGCGGGAAGCTTTACGGATTTTATACCAGAGCTGTATGCAAAGCTCATTTTCCCGATTGAAGTAACAGTATCGGCAATGACAACTTCGTTTATGGTGCTGCTTCCGCCGCAAGCGCCCGGCGCGATAGAGGTTACTGTGTATCCGCCGAGGGTATCGGGAATTTCAACACGGCTGCGGCTGTCATCTATATTTGTTACGGTTGCCTTTCCGCCGGAAACAGCGTAGGTAAAAATATCCTCCGTAAGCTGTTCGGTTTCATCGGCAAGGCCGGTTATGCCGAGGCATGAGAACAGCATAGCCGCAGCAAGTATATTGATTAAAAATTTTCTCATATAAAAATCACCTCAAATAAAATTCATAAATAAAACAAACACTAATATAACACATTTTTAAAATAAAAGCAAGTCCCGTATATCTTCGGTTTTAATTGACACGGACGGTATAATGTGGTATGGTATCAATAAAGCGAGGAATATAAAATGGAAAAATTATTGATTATTGACGGAAACAGTATTTTAAACCGTGCATACTACGGAATACGTATGCTTAATGCGCCGGATGGAACTCCGACAAACGCAGTATACGGATTTTTGAATATTATGTTCAAGCATCTTGAGGGCGAAAAGCCGGATTATTTATGTGTAGCATTTGATGTAAAAGAAAAAACCTTTCGGCATAAAATGTATGATTTGTATAAAGCACAGCGCAAACCGGCGCCGGAAGATTTTCTTGTCCAGCTGCCGCTGATTAAGGAGGTTTTGCAATCGCTTAACTGTGCTTGTATAGAAAAACCGGGATATGAGGCGGATGACCTTATAGGTACTGTTTCGCGCTTATGCGAGGAACGAGGTATTGAATGTCAGATACTGACCGGTGATAAGGACGACCTGCAGCTTGCATCTGAGAATACAGTAATAAAGCTTGTGATAACAAGGATGGGCAAAACCGATACAACCGATTACAGAGCGGCGGAGGTTATGGAAAAGTACGGAGTCACACCGTCTGAGTTTATAGATGTAAAAGGCTTAATGGGAGATCCTTCGGATAACATTCCCGGTGTAAAGGGAATAGGTGAAAAAACGGCATTTTCACTTATCAAAGAGTATAAGAGTATTGCCGCGATATATGAAAGATTGGATAAAATTGACGTTACGGAATCTGTGCGTAAAAAGCTTGCTGCAGACAAGGAGGGTGCTTTATTAAGCCGTACTCTTGCAGAAATCGACAGAAATGTTCCTATGGAAGTTGATTTTGAAGGTTTCAGATGCAAACCGTATGATGCGGAAAAGGCGTCACAGCTTTTTACAAGACTCAATTTTAAGTCATTTTTAAAAAAGCTGGATTTACCGGCGGAGGTAAAGACGGAAGCCGAGCTGATTCACGGAAAGCTGAAAAAAATAAAAGCTGACGAGCTTTCCGGTTTGCTGACCGATAAGATTTGTTATATGCTTGATAAAACTGCGGAAAGACTTTATGTTACCGAGAATGGAAAAGACATATATTCCGCGGAAACATCTGATAATCTAATAAAAGAAGTATTTAAGAATGAAAGCATTAAAAAGTGCGGATACAACATAAAGGAAGATATAATTTATCTTGCCGAAAAGGGAATTGAATTTAAAAACACAGGCTTTGATGTTATGCTTGCGGCGTATCTTGCTGATCCGTCAGGCTCTGATTATAGTCCGGAGGGATTATGCTTTAAATATCTCGGCAAAGAGCTTTCAAGCACAGATATAAAGGCTGAAGATGACGGACAGATAGTTATGAATCTTGATTCGGAGGACAAATCGGACGAAGGACAGAGCTTTGCTGATAAAACGGCTGCAATTTATGAGCTGCACAGCTTTTTTGCACAAAAGCTTAAAGATGACGGTCAGGAGGAATTGTATTACGGTATAGAACTTCCGCTAACAGAGGTTCTGGCGGATATGCAGCTTACGGGAGTATATGTTGACAAAGAGGCGCTGCAAAGCTTTGGTGATAAGCTGAGTATGCGTATAGAGAATCTTACCTCTGAAATATACGATGCCGCCGGTGAAAGCTTTAACATCAATTCTCCCAAACAGCTCAGTGTAATATTGTTTGAAAAGCTCGGTCTGCCCGGCGGCAAAAAGACTAAAAGCGGATATTCTACCGGAGCGGAGGTCTTAAATAAGTTGGCTGACAAGCATCCGATTGTGCAGATGATTTTGGAATTCAGACAGCTGTCAAAGCTTAAATCAACTTACGTTGACGGCTTGCTGCCTATGATAAATCCAAAGACAGGACGTATACATTCAAGCTTTAATCAAACGGTAACGGCAACGGGCAGAATAAGCAGTACAGAACCGAATCTGCAGAATATACCGGTACGGACTGAACTCGGCAGAGAAATCAGACGTATGTTTACTGCAGAAAGCGATAATGACTGTCTTGTAGATGCGGATTATTCACAGATTGAGCTTAGAGTTCTGGCTCATATGTCCGATGATGAAAACATGAAAGCGGCATTTACGGAAAATATTGATATTCATACGCAGACCGCGTCACAGGTTTTTGGTGTGCCGATTGATATGGTTGATTCTGTAATGCGTTTCAGAGCAAAAGCGGTTAATTTTGGCATTGTATACGGAATAGGAGCGTTTTCTCTTGCACAGGATTTAAAAATACCGGTAAAAGAAGCGGATGCGTATATAAAACAGTATTTACATCATTATCCGAACGTTGATGAGTATATGAAAAAGTCAATAGATGACGCGCGTAAAACCGGATATGCGGTAACAATGATGGGTCGCCGCAGAAATATCCCGGAGCTTAAAGCAAGCAATAAAAATGTTCAGGCGTTTGGAGAACGCGTGGCTATGAATGCTCCAATACAGGGGAGCGCGGCAGATATAATAAAAGCAGCAATGGTAAAGGTGTATAAAAGACTGAAAAGAGAAAATCTTAAATCAAAGCTGATACTGCAGGTTCATGACGAACTTATTATTGAGGCGCCTAATAATGAAAAGGATGCAGTAAGAAAATTGCTTAAAGAAGAAATGGAGGGCGCTGCAAAATTAAACGTTCCGCTTGTAGTAGATATGAATGACGGTAAAAGCTGGTATGATAC
>CAJLFL010000084.1 GCA_905205855.1 uncultured Eubacteriales bacterium
ATTTTTGTTTCATATAAATTCTCCTTGTTTCTGACAATATACATTATTATACTACAGCGTTTTTTGTTTGTCCACTTCAAAATAAAAAAAACCGAGATTTCTCTCGGTCGGGGGTTCCATTCAGGATAGTTGTCCTAAATGGGGGAAATGAAAAAAAGATTGTTAGTTAATTGTGGTACAAATATATAATACTATACTTTTCACTTTTTTTCAATAGTTATTTTTGTACATGATGTAGATTGTTAGGCTTTGGATTTGTGCATAGTGCACAAATTGTTAAATTTGTGTTTCAAATCTATTTCAACACAAGCTTTAAGAATGTCTTTTTACCCTTTTTGATTACCAATCCGTCCTCTTTAAACATATCCGGCGTAACAGTAAAGTCAACTGCGGTTACCTTGTCATCGTTTATACTCAGACCATTTTGCTGAATCAGTCTGCGCCCCTCGCCCTTTGACGGAATAAGCTTTACGTTTACAAGCAAATCAAGTACATTTATTCCGTCACCGATGTCGGCGGATGAAATATCGGCGCTCGGCATGTTGGCTGTGCCACCGCTGCTGAATATGGAAACCGCAGCATCATTTGCCGTCTTTGCAGCGTCTTCGCCGTGAACCATTTTTGTAACCTCATATGCAAGAACGCATTTTGCTTTGTTAAGTTCCTGTCCCTCAAGCTTTTCGTATTCCGCAATTTGTTCCATCGGCAGGAAGGTTACAAGTTTGAGCAGTCGTATAACATCTTTGTCGTCTACATTTCTCCAATACTGATAAAACTCATACGGAGATACTTTTTCGGGATCAAGCCAGAGCGCACCTTTTTCGGTTTTGCCCATTTTTTTGCCCTCTGATGTAGTAAGCAGTGTAAAGGTCATACCATATGCCTGCTTGCTTTCCTTACGGCGAATAAGCTCAATTCCGCCGAGTATATTTGACCATTGGTCATCACCGCCGAACTCCATGATGCAGTCATATTCTTTATTAAGCTTATAAAAATCATAGCCCTGCATGAGCATGTAGTTAAATTCAAGGAAAGTAAGTCCCTTTTCCATACGGCTTTTGAAGCATTCGGCAGTCAGCATGCGGTTTACAGAGAAGTGTACGCCGATTTCACGCAGAAAGTCAATATAGTTAAGTTTTAAAAGCCAGTCGGCGTTATTTACCATAAGAGCTTTGCCGTCTGAGAAGTCAATAAACTTTGACATCTGCTTTTTAAAGTTATCGGCGTTATGCTGAATAATATCCTGCGTTATCATAGGACGCATATCAGCTTTTCCCGTAGGATCGCCGACCATAGTTGTACCGCCGCCAAGCAGAATAATAGGTCTGTGTCCTGCGTTTTGCATATGTTTCATTACGATAAGCTGCATAAAGTGACCTATATGCAGACTGTCCGCTGTCGGATCAAAGCCTATATAAAAGGTTATCTTTTTTTCTCCGAGCATTTTTCTGATTTCATCTTCATGTGTGGTCTGTGCTATCAGACCGCGTTCTTTTAAAGTATCAAATACGTTTTGCATTTTAATTTCCTTTCAGCTTTATTCTATAATATCTTCATCAGTATCATTTTTTTCTATTTTTGTTACCTGTATGCAAAGGTCATCAAGCTGCTGCTTATCAACAACATCAGGTGAATGCATCATAAGCTCCGATGCGTTCTGAACCTTAGGAAAGGCAATAACATCTCTTATAGAGTCACAGCCTGCCATAATCATTGCAAGGCGGTCAAGTCCGTAAGCAAGTCCGCCGTGAGGAGGCGTTCCGTATTTGAATGCCTGCATCAGATAACCAAAGCGTTCCCAAGCCTCGTCATGAGTAAAGCCAAGCGCCTTAAACATTTTTTCCTGAAGCTCTGAATTAAAGATACGCAGACTTCCGCCGCCTATCTCGCTTCCGTTAAGAATGACATCATACGCCTTTGCCCTTACCTCACCGGGATTGGTTTCAAGCTTATCAATATCTTCATCAAACGGATGAGTAAACGGATGGTGCATTGCCATATATCTGCCTTCTTCTTCGGAATATTCCAGAAGCGGAAACTCGGTAACCCACAAAAAGCTGAACTTATTTTTGTCTATTAAGTCAAAGCGTCTTGCAACCTCAATACGGAGATTTCCGAGGGCATCATATACAACGCTGTCCTTGTCGGCGATAATCAGTATTCCGTCACCTGTTTTGGCATTTGTTTTACTGAGTATTGCGTTTATTGTATCCTCGTCCATGAATTTTGTAATCTGAGAACGCAGATTTCCGTCCTCAACAACAATCCACGCCATTCCCTTTGCGCGATAAGTCTTGACATATTCGGCAAGGTTGTCAAGAGTTTTGCGCGTCAGCTTGCTGCCAAGACCTTCAGCGACGATACAGCGGACGCTTCCGCCGTTTTTCACCGCATCGGAGAACACCTTAAAGCCGCAGTCCTTTACTTCATCAGAAATATTTATAAACTCCATACCGAACCGCATGTCGGGTTTATCCGAACCGAAGCGTTCCATTGCTTCCTTGTAAGGCAGACGGAGGAATGGGGTTGGAATGTCTATATCCAATACATCTTTAAATACGCGCTTTAAAAAGCCTTCGTTTATTTCTATAATGGTGTCAATGTCTATGAAGGAAAGCTCCATGTCAAGCTGGGTAAACTCCGGCTGACGGTCGGCACGCAAATCCTCATCACGGAAGCAGCGAGCAACCTGAAAATATCGGTCATAGCCGGCAAGCATAAGAAGCTGCTTATACTGCTGCGGCGATTGCGGCAAAGCATAGAAGTTTCCAGGGTGTACGCGGCTCGGCACAAGATAATCTCTGGCGCCCTCAGGGGTACTTTTTGTAAGAATAGGTGTTTCTATCTCAAGAAAACCGTTTTCGTCAAAATAATCCCGTGCAATTTTTGTAATTTTATGACGCATCATCAGATTGCGCTGCATATCGGGACGGCGTAAATCCAAATAGCGGTATTTAAGGCGCAGAGCGTCATTTGTGTCGATTCCTTCTTCAATATAAAACGGCGGTGTTTCCGAACCGTTAAGAATACGAAGCTCGGTAACAAAAACTTCAATCTCGCCTGTTTTCATATCCGGGTTTATGTTTTCCGGAGTTCTTAAAAGAACTTTTCCGACTGCCGCTATTACATATTCACCTTTTAGCTGCTCGGATTTTTCAAATACACTGCGGTCGCTCGAATCATTAAAAGCAAGCTGCACAATTCCACTGCGGTCGCGAAGTGTAACAAAGTTTACTCCGCCAAGACGGCGGTTTCTTGCTACCCCGCCGGTAAGCGTAACGACCTCATCCTTATTTGCTGCAGAAAGCTCTCCGCACATGTGCGTACGTTTAAGCCCTGCCATTGTTTCGTATTGCATTATATATTAACCTCCTTGGGGTTTAGTTCTCTACTTTATAATTTTGTATATATCCTCGGCATTTAAAGCAATTTCAGCCGTTTCACCGTTTTCCATATTTTTAAGCATTGCTTTTCCGGCGCTGATTTCGTCCTCGCCGATAACCATGCTGTAGGCTGCTTTAAGCTTATTGGCGTATTTCATCTGTGCCTTTACGCTTCTGCCGCATAAATCGCGTTCTGCCGCACAGTTCAGTGCGCGCAGTTCAAATACAAGCTTTTGAGCTGCGATATCCGCACTGTCACCTATTGCTGCTATAAACAGACGCGGAGCACTTTGAATATACTCACTGTCAAGTCCCTGACTTTTCATAATCATTATCAGTCTTTCAAGTCCGACAGCAAAGCCAATGCCCTCAGTCGGTTTTCCGCCGAGTTCCTCAACCAATCCGTTGTATCTGCCGCCTCCGCAGACGGTTGACTGCGCGCCGAGGGCGTCAGAGGTTATTTCAAATACTGTCCTGGTATAATAATCAAGACCGCGTACAATGCCGGAATCTATTGTATAGTCAATTCCGAGAGCGTCAAGATATTTAAGAGTCTTGTCAAGATGCTCACGACAGTCTGAACAAAGATTGTCTATCATTTTGGGCGCATCTTTGGCAATTTCAGAGCAAATCTCGGATTTGCAGTCAAGTATACGCATTGGGTTCTTTTCAAGCCTTGACAGGCAAGTATCGCAAAGCCTATCCTTGTATTTCTCAAAATATGCTTTAAGCTTTTGATTATACTCTTTCTTGCATACAGGACAGCCGATGCTGTTAAGTCTGAGCTTTAAGCCGCTGACTCCAAGCTTTTTGAAAAACGAAAGAGCAAGAGAGATTATTTCAGCGTCTGTAGCGTCAGAGCTTCCGCCGAAACATTCAACGCCGAACTGATGAAATTCGCGCAGGCGTCCGGACTGAGGTTTTTCATAACGATAGCAGGAAATGTTATAAAAAAGCTTTGTCGGCTGAGGCTCTGCATAAAGAGAGTTTTCTATAAAGCTTCGTACAAGCGATGCCGTACCCTCCGGACGGAGAGTAATGCTTCTGCCGCCCTTATCCTCAAAGGTATACATTTCTTTTTGCACAACATCTGTTGTATCGCCTACACCTCTTTGAAAGAGTGAAGTGTCTTCAAATACAGGTGTGCGGATTTCTTTATAACCGTATACACTGCAAACCTCACGGGCGGTTTGTTCAATTTTTTGCCAAAGCGGACTGTCGGAGGGAAGTATATCCTCTGTGCCGCGCGGTTTGTTAATCATTATCGTAATTCTCCTTTGTTTGTTTATTCAAAACATTTGTTTTATCCGGTGTAAACTTGCTGCAAAGCATATCAATGATTTCGGTAAGTTCATCGCGCCCTGTTCGTTTTTCTGCCGAAAACGGCATCAGAATACAGTTGTCATCCAGCTTCAAGGTGTTATATATTGTTGTCAGGTTGGATTCAATCTGTGATTTTTTAAGCTTGTCAAGCTTAGTTGCAACAACAAGCGGCGTATAATTAAAGCTGCGTATCCAGTCAATCATTGTTATATCATCAGCAGACGGCTTGTGACGTGCATCTACAAGCTGAATAACCTGAACAAGATTGTATCTGTCGGAGAGATATGTTTCTATCATCTTCGCCCAGCGTGCCTGTTCTTCTTTGGAAACCTTAGCATAACCGTAGCCCGGCAGGTCAACAAGCCTGTATTGTCCGGCTATATCATAAAAGTTTATGGTTGCGGTCTTTCCGGGACTGCTGCTTGTCCTTGCAAGCTTTGTGCGATTGGTAAGGCAGTTGATTAAAGAAGATTTGCCGACATTGGAGCGTCCGACAAATGCAATCTCCGGTATAAACGTATCGGGATATTGCTCCGGTTTGACTGCCGTTGCCAAAAGTCTTGCTTCGATATATTCCATTGCTTTATTCCTTTCGGTTCGGTTTATTTTCCTTTTGCGGTAACAGAGGTTTTAGGCTCATCCCCCGCAAGTATTGTTTCTATATAGGTCATGTCTTTCTTCAGTGGCTGTTTATTTGGCTTGCTTGACGGCATAAGGACGGCTTCAAGAACCTTGTCCATATTTTTTGCAAATACAAAATGAATATTGTCTTTAACCTTTGCCGGAAGCTCGTCATAGTCAGGCTTGTTCTCATACGGAATAACAATCGTTTTTATGCCGATTCTGAATGCGGCAAGAGTTTTTTCTTTAAGTCCGCCTATAGGCAGCACTCTGCCGCGCAATGTGATTTCGCCTGTCATGGCGGCAAGATGGTTTACAGGTCTGCCGCTGAGAGCGGAAATAAGTGCGGTTGCCATTGTAATTCCGGCTGAAGGCCCGTCCTTTGGAATTGCGCCTTCGGGAACGTGAATGTGTATGTCTGTTTTTTTATAAAAATCCTGAGGGATACCATATTTAAACGTACACGAGCGCACATAGCTGAGCGCGGTTTTGGCAGATTCCTGCATGACATCACCGAGATTGCCGGTAAGCTCAAGCTTACCGTTTCCGGGCATCGTGTTGACCTCTATACAAAGCGTATCGCCGCCGCTTTCTGTCCATGCAAGACCTGTTACAATACCAATTTGATTATGAGAATCGGTTTTTTCGTAATGATAAACCGGTTTGCCGAGAAAATCGCTGAGATTTTTTGTGCCGATATTTACGGACTCAGATTTTCCGGTAGTAATCTGCACTGCTGTCTTGCGGCAAATTTGAGCAATTCTGCGTTCTAAAGAGCGCACGCCCGACTCTCTGGTATAGTTTTCCGTTATCATTTGCAGAGCAGAGGAGGAGATTTTAAGCTGAGAAGCCTTTAAACCGTGAAGTCTGCGCTGTTTGGGAATAAGATGTTTTTTGGCTATTTCGGCTTTTTCCTCATATGTATATCCGCCGACTTCAATTATGTCCATGCGGTCAAGCAGCGGATGCGGAATAGTGTCAAGTGAATTTGCGGTAGCTATGAATATTGTATCCGAAAGGTCAAAAGGCAGCTCAATAAAATGATCTCTGAAGCTTTTATTCTGTTCGGGATCAAATACCTCAAGCATGGCAGAGGCAGGATCGCCGCTGTAATCTCTTGACATTTTGTCAATTTCATCAAAAAGCATAAGAGGATTGCTGCTGCCTGCCTGTTTTAATGCCACTATGATTCTTCCCGGCATTGCGCCTATATAGGTCTTTCGGTGACCCCGTATCTCGGATTCGTTCTGAACTCCGCCGAGGCTTATGCGTGTGTATTTGCGTCCGAGAGCCTCTGCAAGAGAAACAGCAATAGAGGTCTTGCCTGTTCCGGGAGGCCCGACAAGGCACAAAATGTTACTTTTGGGGTGACCTGACAGCTTGCGTACGGCTATATATTCTATAATGCGCTCCTTGACCTTATCAAGACCGCAGTGGTCACGGTCAAGTATCGCTTTGGCTTCTTCCGGATCAAGGCGGTCATCGGTTTTTTTGTCCCACGGAAGTGACAGGACTGTTTCTATATAGTTTTGAATAACGCCGTATTCCTGAGAGTGCGGATGTGTACCGCTGAGTTTATTAAATTCTTCTTCAAGCTTATCCTTTACATATTGCGGCAGACTGCGGCTTTCGATTTCTGAGCGGTATTTGTTTATGTCACGGTCAGAAGCCTCACCGTCGCCAAGTTCTTCATGAATTACTTTAAGCTTTTCGCGCAGGACATATTCACGCTGATTATCGTCAAGGTTGGATTGAACCTTGTCCATAATTTGTCTTTCTATGCTTAATATATCAACCTCATTTGAAAGAATTGCAATAAGACGTTCCAAACGTGAATCAATCCTGAGTTCATCCAAAACCTCCTGTTTAAGTTGAGGTTTCAGAGGAAAGTTTGACGCGATAACGTCTGCCATCTCACCGGGATTTTCTATTGCAAGCAATGATGTAAGTGTTTCCGGTGAAAAGCGGTCATATAAATCCAAAAATTCTTCGGTAAGCTTATAAAGACGGCGGGTGAGAACCTGCAGCTGTAAGTCATCCTCGCAGGGAATGTCGTCAAGGCGCGTTACGTTCACAAGCGCAAACTGACCGTTGTCCGTAAAACGCGTGATGCGTCCGCGTGAAATGCCCTCAATAAGTATTCTTACATTTCCGTCCGGCAGATTAAGAATCTGTTTTATTTCAGCAACAGCGCCGACTTTTGCAAGATCTTCGCGGATAGGTTCTTCAACAGTTATGTCGTTTTGATAACACAAAAACGCTGTTTTACCCGTTTCCATTGCATAACGGACAGCAGCTATTGACTTCGGACGTCCAACATCAAAATGCAGAGTTGCTCCGGGAAATACTGTCAGTCCGCGCAGAGGAATCAGCGGTAAAGACATTCTGTTTTTTAACATATATATAAACCTGATTTCGTTTCATATAATTATAGTCATCTCAATATTATACTATGATGACGAAAAAA
>CAJLFL010000085.1 GCA_905205855.1 uncultured Eubacteriales bacterium
AACAAGGTTAAACCAAATATCGTCAAAACAAGCAGAATGTTGATGATCATGATGGCAATGAGATGAAAATATACCTTGTCAAAATAATTTTCTTTTAAAATCTGACAGTATTCTATGCTCGAAACACCGCTGTTATTGGTTAATAGAATATAATGATTTAATTTTCCGGATAAAAACGAACGGATTAAATCATCCGCATCCCTGCCTGCATGGCTGAGCCGCATATCCGTTCCCTTGACGCGCAGAAAAATAATGGTTTCTGACGTGTCATAAATATTTTTAATGATGCTGCGTATATCCGATGCATCGATTTCTGCAATAACCACGGCGCTTCCCTTGTAATCCACGCCATTTTTTATGTGCAGCGTACAAAAAATTCTGGAGGTGTCGCTGTTTTCAAAAATGCTCCAACCCTTTTGCTGAACGACATTTTGCATAAAATCCCGGTATGCGCCATCATCTCTGCTGAACAGTCTTGCAAAATAATCCATTGACGAAAACGCACCGTAAGTGCTTATTACATAATCACTGTCACTGAAATATACCGCGATGTTCGGACTTGACGAAATATTATCCATGTTCATCCCGACAATCTCGGTCATATAATCAATAAAAGCATTAACACTGTTTCTGTCGCTTTTGTTTTTGTTGACATCCCAAAGAAACTCCTTAAACTCATCGCTGCTGCCAACGACATTTAAAGAACGGGTAATGTTATTGAGCGAAATATCCATGGATTCAGACGTGCTTTGCAAACTGTATTCGTTAATTGCCGTGACGTTTCTTTTCGTATATCCGTTCATCACGTGCATAATCGTAAAAAAGCTCGTCAGCAGTGTAATAACAATAATTAAAAAACACAAAATAAATAAATGTACGATACTTCGTTTTTTTAGTATATCTATAAAAAATTTATTCACGGTCTCTCCTATATTCTTCCTATCAGGGGACACATTTTATAATCCCACAGATAAATCCGAACGCTCTCGTCTTTATTTTTGTTAAATCCGCAGTTGATATGACAGGTCGTATCAGCGTTTGCCTTTAGCACGATACTTTCGATTTTACAGTCAACCAACACCTCCCTATCATCATACTTCGCAATAATCACCATCACCGTTTTTGATGTGTCAGCACTATTTTTTATATGAAAGTCCCCTTTAACCTCCGCATCAGTATCGATCGCGTAATCAAGCAGACTGATCTGCTCCTCCGTCTTGGGCAGGTAAAACGACAACACGGCGTGCTGACGATATTCCGAAGAATAAATATCCGCCTCATAGATTCCGCTTGGCAAGCCGTCCAGCACAAATGAGGTTTCGAATCTGTTTCCCTCCACTGATTGCCTGTCTATGTATCTGATATTTTTCTCTTCGTCCGTAACCACAATATCCAAAAGCGCGTTCTTTCCATAATAAAAGTCACCCGTTATTTTTACGGCTTTGTTCACCGCATCAACGGAAATATGAAACAGCTGATGCTCAACTTCTTTTACCTCTGCCTCGTTGATATCGATTTCATAATACTCCCGGTCATACGCATCGTTTTTGCTTTTTATCATAAACAAAAACTTCCCGTTTTCTGCACTTTCCAGACTTACCTCATAGGAATCCAAATCGTCCTCCGCATATGAAAATGAAACGGGCTGAACCCAGCTTGTACCGTTCGCGCGGTTTCTTATTTTAAGGATCTGGGTATCCTCTTGCAATCCGGCGCTGTTGATCATCCTCTTTCCGTCACAGATTTGGGCATCTCCGTATCCGAATGTCTTTACCGCCATGGCTACAGCGGTGTTATCATATTGGAATGTGCCGTCCTTTTCTTCTTGAAAAGGAAGATCCGAAAAATACTGAACATAGGCATCTGCCGATGCGTCACTGAGCGCAATATCATCAATGACAATGACAACCCCTTTTTTGATAAAAAGTATATGCCTGTTAAACTTATCTACCATTCCGCTTTTCCCGTATGCCGCAGTCGCATCGCACATTGCATAAGCATACGTTTTGGTGCCGATAAATCTTTTCACCTCCGAAACCGCATCGGGTCCCTCGTCAGGGTTCACATCAAAGTTTGTCCAGTTTTTTCCTTCTCCATACTGTCCGGCACCGTTGACAATCAACGTATTGTGATCCGATGTCCTGGATGCAGTATAACCGTCGTCACTCAAAAGCTTATACCCGTTATAATAAAGCGAAATATGGTTCATGTCCGGATGCAAATGTCCTGTTCCCAGATCGCTGCCTTTTGACCATGTCTTAAACCGATAAGGAGCATCCAGGCCGACCGCTCTGCCGCAGTGAAATGCCAATGCCGTTTGGTTCTTTCCCCACCCGGTTCGCATAAAACCGTAGCCGGTCTTTAAAAACAATTTATCACAAGGGTATTCCTCATCATTCGGCTGCTCCGGCGCGAGCGTACTGTCATAGTACATTAGTACCTTCCAATAGCTTTTTTTATCTGCTCTGCTATCTAGTCCCTGATGAACAAACCATTGCGTCTGTCCGCTCCGGTTTAAAGCCGCCAGATAGGAAAGTTCCGCGATATACGCGCCGCCGCAATCCTCGTCACTGTCCGAAAAATCAAAGACCGACGTGTCAGTAATCTTATATCCTTCACCTACTACCAGATAATTTGCAAAATTTCCCGTTTGCTTTACAAATTCGGACGCCGTATAATTCTCACGTCCACAATTTTGCGCAGTGTTCAGATAATAGATCATATGACTGATGCCGTATTGCCAATATAAAAACCCCTCGGTCGTAGAGCCGTCTCTTGGCAGGGCGCTGAATGCTTCCTTATAGTAAATCTCCGCCTGTGTCATCCACTTTTCACTGATTTCGGGCGCGTCATCATAAATCGCCGCCCCCGCAACCATCAAAGAAGCCGCATTGATCCATAGGTGATTTTGAATAAACGACTTGCGCCACCAGCCGCCAGCACCGTTATTATACATCCCGTCCCCCTTCTCGATCAACAGGTTTAACGCATGTTCTTTTTCGCTTTCGGAGAGGGTATTATAACACCAATCATAATATGCTGACACGCCAAAAAGCATATGTGCGCAAGCCAAATCCTTGTTGTAATAGGCCGAAGTTCTGCCCCACGACGGATATTGCTCCGCTGCCGCCACGATCTCCGCGGCGGCAGAAGAATATTTTTCATCATGGGTCATCAGATATGCAAAGGAAAGCTTCATTATATTGTTTCCCACATTACGCATCCACAGTTCCTGGATATCCTCCGCCTCGTAGTATTCGGTGGGGCCCTGCGCGATAATCTCCTCACATTCTGACAGAAAATCGCGATAAACTGTATTCAATGCGCCATTGCAATTGGAAACAATGTCTGAAATCCTGCTTTTGTCAATGATCACTCTCGGATGCGTGCCTTCAGCATCCCCGATACCCGAAGCATCTACGGTCATCGTGCGGATCATAATTATAAGCAATCCAATGGTAAATCTCATTGCCTCCGCTTATTTATAGATTACAGCAGCACGCTCGGAAGAATATATGGAATACATATATATCTTCACATAGTCGTTTCCGTAATTTACAAAATCCTTCAAATCAAAGCCGGTTGCGTCAGAAACTCTAAAATCGTCTTTTTCTTTATCGTACGTGTAAAATCCCCGGTTACCGATCTCACGGATTTCACAAAGGCCGACAATCGCATTTCTGACATTTTCCTCCGTAATCGGCTTTGCCTCCAGCCGGAGCTTTTCGATGGCAAGCCCTTCAAGCTCTTCGGGTTTATACTTGGTTACCAAAAGCTTGCCGTCCTTATACTGATACAGATTTCCGATAATACTCCGCTGTGCGTTATAGGCATCGGCAGTATTATACATTTCTCCGTCAATTTGTCCTTCAACCTTCATTTCACTTGCGTCAAAGAGTTTTTTGTATCCGTCAATTTTCTTATCAGAATTAAAGGATAGCTTTACCACATCGCCGCTTTCAACGCCGTCTAAAACGTTCTTCTCAGCCTCTGCCGCCTCTACCTTGCTATGATTGGTATATCCCGTAAGATAATTGACGATCAGTCCCTCTTCGTCCAAGCCTTTGAATATCTCTTCTACAATGGTAACCGCCATATACGTATCGTAAACGCCTCCGGCTGTTCCGCCTTTATCCGAGATATTGAAAATAACGGCACAGCTTTCAATGGTATTTATCCCGACCTTGTATGTCACAAAATCAGAATAGACTCTTTCATTGACAAGTGCGCTCAGCCCCCTGTAACCGTAGTTTTCATCAATCTTTTGGTTTTCCTCCGGGATGACGCCATTGCTGTCCGGCAGACCTGTCGGAATGTAGAGTACCGGCGCATCTTCATTGAGAACCGCCGCGGTCATAAAATGCGGCTCATACCACTTAATCCCCGCATTTGCGGTATACGCTTCCATGAGCGCATTTTCCTTGCTCTCGGTACTGCCCAGATAAAGCGTATCAATCCAGTAAATCTTGTTTTCATCGTTTTGCGCATAGCGGACGATCAAGTGTTTCCCGTCTGACTCAAGCTGGCTTAATCTGTCGTATAATTGTTTTTGGGTCAGCCTGTCGCCATCCACACTGACTTTATCCGTCACCGAGGCAGCAAGGAATTTTTCCTTTCCTTTTCCCTCTTTCAGGATTCTGAGCATAAAATCGTCATCAAAGCTGCCGACGAATTTATACGACACAATATATCCGATTTTCTTATCGTCACCACCCTCTTTCACTGCGGCAATCTTTCCTGTGATACTGCGTAAAAACAGGTACTCCTCTCCGAGCTTTGCGTTGTACTCCTGCGCAAATTTCTCTGTGGTATCATACACTGTGCCATCAATTCCTATTTTTCCATCCGCAGAAACGGCGGTAAGCTTACCGTTTATTTTATTTTCACCCGCCGAATAAACAAACGCATATTCTCCGTCCTGCGAAATCATAACACTGACGATACTCCATTCCTTAATGTAGTCGCCGGTTATCCTTGTGCCGTTCTCATCCATAAACTCATATCTTTTTTGCGAAAGGTCGATGTTTGGCGCATTTTTCAGATACAGGGTCTCATTATCACTGTCATAATCACTGACAACATAGGTATCATAATCATCAATCACGATGACATCATCCCTGCCGTCCGCATCATAATCAATAAACAAAATTTTCCCGTCATCGCTAATATCAAACAATTCGCTTGCAAAGGAAGTCACCGCACGGTTGTTATAAATAATGTGTGCGCCGCCGTATACACTTCTTCTCACCGCATTGCCCTTGCTGTTGTAGTAGGAAAAGATTCCGTCCGCATAGCCTATGGCGTCATCGGCCGTAACAGTGATAACTCTGTTTTTATCCAGCAGCCTGTAATAGACGACTTCCTCCTTTTTTTCGTCGAAAAAGACCTCGACACTGTATCCGATATAATTTTTAATATCGGTATCTCCTAAGGACAACCGTGTACCGTCAATTCTGACATGTCCCTCATCGCCGTCGGGTTTTTCCAGAGAGGTATACTCGTTTTGCGTCACAACGCCCTCGATGACATCGATTCCCCGATACAAGGAGATCAGCTTTCTGCCGCCGCTGTCCTTCACGGTAACCGAATCAGCAGAGACACTGTAAAACTCGGCAACCTCCGTCTTCAGCGAATAATAGGCAAGCTTTGCAAACTCACCTCTCGTAAAACTTGTTTCGTTAACATCCTTTGTGATATCAATTCTCTTGGCAATGGTCAGATATCCGTAAGGATATCCGCCCAATGCCTCCGCAAAGCCGTTTCTGCCGAGAAGCGTTACAAATATTTTCACCGCCTCATGGTAGCTGATATAATCATCGGGGTAAAACAGGCCATCGCCGTTGCCATTTACGATCCCGGCTGCGCAGACCGCCTCAATCGCGCCGGCATATTTCATGTCGGACTGCACATCCGAGAACATGCCCTGATATTCCGCCGTGCTCAAATTCATAATATTGGCGATGACCCCACACGCCTCAGCTCTTGTTATGTTGATATTCGGTGCAAAGTTTCCATATCCGTCATCGCCCATAATTCCAAGCGCCTCAAGGCATTTCGCCGCAGTCTCATACTCAGTTCCCTCTAGATCTGAGATTTCAGCCGAAGCACCGATCCCCGATGCAATAACAGCCAATGTTAAAATAAGTATAACCAGTTTTTTCATAACGTCCCTCCTACTCTGCCGAAATCAAACCTATCTCAGATATCGAAGTCCATCCGCCGCCGCCATCCGGACCGTTTCCGACAAACCGCAAATAACGCGTTTCAATATCATCTAAAGCGTATTCCTCAGCCTCGGTCGTTATACCGCTTGTCATAAACGTTTTCACTTTCTTCCAGTTGACGTTATCATCAGACACTTCAATTTCAAATTCCGTTTTTCTTGTATCGCCCCGATATGCGGCAACCAATATTGACTTGATCTTTTTCACGCTGCCCAGATCCATTTGCAGCCATTGCCCCATGCCCGTTGCAGACCAACGCGTTGCATAATCGCCGTCAAAGACGTTTTCACCCACATTACCGTCACTGGAGCTGTAACTCATGTTATAAATCGGTATATCGCCGATTCCCTTTGTCGCCAAGGTTACGATGGTATATTCATCAATCCTTGAGCCATCGGGGTTTGTTACATAAATCTTGCTCTCTCCGAATCCGCCGTCACAAACCTCATAGCGTATGTCCGCAAACGGATTTTCAGCAGTCGCCTTAATGCTGACCGTGTCTGCAAAAACATTAACCTCGTATCTTCGCACATCCTTTTGCAGTTCAATACTGTTGTTGCAAACGTTAATTGCTTTCAGCTCAAGATTCTCAAAATCGATACCCGTGGTAAGATAAAGTACATTCTCTTTATCATCCCACTGTGCGCCGACGCCGCTGCAAAGTCCAAGATACTTAACCGGGAACATCGCCTCATGATCCTTGTTGAGATACGGAACCGCATCCATCTCAATCGTCTTTCCATTTACGGTATAGTGATTGTCCCCGATGTTCATCTCCGCCCGATGCTTGTCATCGCCAAGGATCAGTTTTCCGCTCTTGGCATCATATTCCGCCGGGACATCCATCAATGCGTTGATATCCCTTTGTGAAATATAGAATCTGTCATTTACCTCTTCGGGCTTTACTTCAAATTCCTCTGCCAAAAGGTTCTTCCGCACCTTAAACCCATCACCCAGCGATGTAACCGCTACACTCATATTTTTGATATCAACGGTTACTTTCTTATCGTTGGTAAAGAAGTTATAAACATCATCAGAGATTTTTTCACATCCGATTTCTTCCGGCTCTCCATCCAGCGAACTCCACGACAAAGCGGTCGGAATGACCGATGTACCCTTATCCTTAACGTTAACCAGCAGCTTAGAAACAGCGTTGCCTGTTCCCATGAGTTTAGGGCTGCTTCCGTAAAACGTTTCGGTATCCTTGTCAACAGAAAAAGGTCTTATCTTTAATTTGGTGGCATTTCCGACAAAGGTGCTGCTCCCGTCACTGTTGTAGGTTCCATTCTGCGATTCCGGCCACCACCTTTGTTCGATGACAGCATCCTCCTTGGCAAGCTTAACATCGTCAATGACGATCATGACATCGCTCTTGAGCCAGACAAAGTGTCTGTTCCAATCAAAGCCGTAATCCTTATCCAGATAATAAGATTCTGTACCCCTGCCGACCGAATACACATAATCATCCGTTTCCTCAATCTTAACAATCTCTCCGTTTTTGTTCCACTCTGCGCCCTTTATGTCCGAGGGAACCTCCTGTCCCTTTCCATCGATTAA
>CAJLFL010000086.1 GCA_905205855.1 uncultured Eubacteriales bacterium
AAAATACGAAGCTAAAGACAGAGGCTTAGCCGCCCCAGTGTGTCGGAGGTCAGGTGCTGCAGGGCTTTGACGAGGTAGAGCATACTGTTCAGATGCAGAGCCTTGCGGATGTGTTTTCAAAAGAAGAACTTTTTGAATTTGATGAAAGAACAAGAAATGCGCTCGGCGTTGACAAAATTGAATATGCGGTAGAAATGAAGATTGACGGACTTTCTGTTTCGCTCGAATATGAAAACGGAAGCTTTGTGCGCGGTTCTACGCGCGGCAATGGATATGTCGGCGAGGATATAACCGCTAATTTGAAAACAATAAAAAGTATTCCGCTGAAGCTTAAAGAAAATATACCGTTCCTTGAAGTCCGCGGAGAGGTTTTTATGCCAAAGGACAGTTTTATAAGGTTAAATGAGCAGAGAGAGGCGGCGGACGAGCCGCTGTTTGCAAACCCCAGAAACGCAGCGGCGGGTTCTCTCAGGCAGCTTGACAGCAAAATCACTGCACAGCGGCGCTTGGATATATTTATATTTAATGTGCAGCAAATACAGGGCAGAGAACTTAGCGGTCATAAGGAATCGCTTGAATATATGGCAAAACTCGGCTTTAAAACCATACCTGAAAAAAAGCTTTTCAGCGGAATAGAGGAGGCGTATAATGAAATATGCCGAATCGGTGATGACAGGGGTAATTTATCATTTGATATTGATGGTTCTGTGGTAAAGGTAGACAGCTTTGCACTGCGTGAGGCTTTGGGGACAACAACCAAAACGCCGAAATGGGCGATTGCGTATAAATTCCCGGCAGAACGCAAAGAAAGCAAGCTGATAGATATTGCTCTGCAGGTCGGCAGAACGGGAGCTGTAACACCAAATGCGGTGCTCACGCCTGTAAAGCTTGCCGGTTCCGTTGTGAGCCGTGCCACCCTGCATAATATTGATAATATCAGGGATAAGGATATAAGAATCGGCGATACGGTAATTCTACAAAAGGCAGGCGATATTATCCCGGAGGTTGTCGGTGTTGTAAAGGAAAAACGTGACGGAACTGAAAAAGTGTTTGAGATGCCGGCGCTATGTCCAGCTTGCGGAGAGCCGCTTTACCGTCAGGAGGGCGAGGCGGCGGTAAGATGCCTCAGCTCAAACTGTCCGGCGCAGCAGCTGAGAAGTATAATACATTTTGCGTCAAAGCCGGCAATGGATATAGACGGTTTGGGGCCTGCGGTTATTCAGCAGCTTCTGGACGAAGGACTTATTTCAGACTGTGCGGATTTGTATATACTGACAGCGGAGCGGCTTGTTGAGCTGGAGCGGTTTGCTGAAAAATCTGCACTTAATCTTATAAATGCAATAGAAAAATCAAAGCAACAGGGGCTTGAACGGCTTTTGTTTGCTCTCGGTATACGGCTTATAGGCTCAAGAGCGGCTGAACTTTTGGCAGCAAAGTTTAAGACAATTGACGCTATTGCCGGAGCTGATGAAGAAAGCATAGCCGCGGTGGATGATATAGGGGAGAAAATGGCGGCAAGCGTTGTGCATTATTTCAAAGAAGAAAAGTCATTGCAGCTGATAAACAGGCTCAAAGAATATGGTGTGGTAACCGAAAGCAAAAAGACGATTGAGGATGATGCTTTGCAGGGAAAAACCTTTGTGCTGACAGGAACATTGCCTACGCTGAAGCGAAATGAAGCAAAAAGCATAATTGAGTCACATGGAGGTAAGGTAAGCTCAAGCGTTTCCAAAAAGACAGATTATGTTGTTGCCGGCGCAGAGGCAGGAAGTAAATTGGATAAAGCGAATGAGCTTGGAATCAATGTGCTGACCGAAGCTGAGCTTCTTGATATGCTCGGCTGAAAAAATTATGCTTGACAATAAATTAAATATATGATAATATATCGTTTGTATGCCGTGTGATTACGGCAAAAACCTATGGCTTAGATTTCGGGGCTGAGGATTCACCGCCCATTTCCAAGCTGTACGGGGATAATGTTTATATGGAGGTGAAATCAATGGATAAGGAAATCAAGCAGGAAATTATCGCTAAGTACGCTACACACGAAGGCGATACAGGTTCTCCTGAGGTTCAGATTGCTTTGCTGTCTTACCGTATAGATCATTTGAATGAGCATCTTAAGACTCATAAAAAAGACCACCATTCAAGACGCGGTCTGCTTAAAATGGTCGGTGTACGCAGAGGCTTTTTGAATTACCTTGCAAAAATTGATATCAACAGATATCGTGCAATCGTTGAGAAGCTTGGACTCAGACACTAAAAACAAGGGGCGGTCTATGCATATTAGGCTGCCCTTTTAAATTATTCGGGCGGTATGAGTTTAGCAGTTAAAAATATATACTTTCGCATACATCGGGGAGTCTGTATTTTTAAGTGCTAAAAATCATCCTCCCGTAAAAATCATAGGAGGTATATTATGAGTAAGGTTTATGAAACAGAAGTTGCCGGCAGAAAGCTTTCGCTTGAATTCGGCAAGGTTGCCGGATTGGCAAACGGTTCTGTGCTTGTACGTTACGGCGATACCGTTGTTGTTACTGCGGCAACCGCTTCGGACAAGCCGAGGGACGGAATTGATTTCTTCCCTTTAAGTATTGATTATGAAGAAAAGATGTATGCGGTAGGCAAGATTCCGGGCGGCTTTACCCGCCGTGAGGGACGTCCGTCTGAAAATGCAATTCTGACATCACGTGTTATTGACCGTCCGATGCGTCCGCTTTTCCCAAAGGATTTGCGTAATGACGTATCTATTGTGTCAACTGTTTTGTCGGTTGAGCAGGATAATGCGCCTGAGTTTTGCGCTATGATAGGTTCTTCCGCTGCGGTATCGGTATCTGATATTCCGTTCAATGGCCCTATTGCCGCTGTATATGTCGGACTTGTAGACGGAGAATTTGTTATCAACCCCACCGAGGCTCAGAGAGAGGTCAGCGACCTTAATCTTACAGTTGCCGGCAGTGCAAAAAAGGTTGTTATGATAGAGGCAGGCGCAAATGAAGTGCCTGAGGACACAATGTTTGCCGCTATTATGTTTGCACATGATGAAATCAAAAAGATTTGCGCTTTTATTCAGCAAATTCAGGATGAAATCGGTAAGCCTAAATTTGAATATGAGCATATGGTTGTTGATGAAGAACTCTTTGCCGACATAAGAGGATATGCCGAGGATGCCGTTAAGCAGGCTATGGACACGGATGATAAAACTGTCAGAGATGCAAGACTGGCGGTTGTTTATGATGATGTATATGCTCATTTTGAGGAAAAATATCCGAATGAGGAATTTAAGGCTCAGATAGATGAAGCTCTTTATAAGCTGCAGAAAACGGTTGTAAGAAACTGGCTTATGTATGATAAAAAGCGCGTTGACGGCAGAGGAATTCTTGAACTCCGTCCGCTGTCGGCTGAGGTTGGATTACTTCCGAGAACTCACGGCAGCGGTTTATTCAGCCGCGGTCAGACACAGGTTCTTACCGTTGCAACTCTCGGGCCGCTTGGTGATGCAAAGATAATAGACGGTTTGGATAATGAAGAATACCGCAGATATCTGCATCACTATAACTTTCCGTCATACAGCGTTGGCGAAACCCGTCCCTCAAGAGGTCCGGGCAGACGTGAAATCGGTCACGGTGCGTTGGCTGAAAGAGCGCTTGTTCCTGTTTTGCCGTCCGAGGAGGAATTTCCGTATGCGATACGTTTGGTATCGGAGGTTCTCAGCTCAAACGGTTCTACTTCTCAGGGAAGCGTTTGCGGAAGTACGCTTGCGCTGATGGATGCCGGTGTTCCTATCAAAGCGCCTGTTGCCGGTATTTCGGTTGGTCTTATTACTGATCCGGAGAATGAGGATAACTTCCTGACAATGGTTGACATTCAGGGTGTTGAGGACTTCTTTGGTGATATGGACTTTAAGGTTGCCGGAACCAAAAAAGGTATTACGGCTATTCAGATGGATTTGAAGGTTGACGGATTGACTCCGGCAATTATCCGTACTGCTTTGGAACAGACAAAAAATGCGCGCTTCTATATTTTGGATGAAGTTATGCTTAAAGCTATACCGCAGCCCAGAACAGACCTTTCACCATATGCACCAAAGATGATAACAATAACAATTCCGGCTGATAAAATCAGTGAGGTTATCGGTAAAGGCGGAGAGGTTATAAAAGGTATTCAGGCTGAAACCGATACTAAAATCGACATTAAGGAGGAAGGCAGTGTAGGCAGGGTATTTATTGCTGCAGTTGATTCCGAAATGGGCGAAAAGGCTCAGAAAATGATTGAGATGATAGTCAAAGAACCGGAGCCGGGTGAGATTTACGAGGGTAAAGTTGTCCGTATTATGGATTTCGGGGCTTTTGTAGAGCTTCTTCCCGGCAAGGACGGCTTGATTCATATTTCAAAGCTGGCAAAGGGCAGAGTTGAAAAGGTTACGGATGTTGTCAAAGAGGGCGATACCGTTAAGGTAGAGGTCATAGAAATTGACGACAAAGGTCGTATAAATTTAAGAAGAATTGAAGAATAAAAGATAAATAAAAAATGGCTGCCATGATGGCAGCCATTTTTTATTGGTTATTTTGAAATCGTAATTGTATATGCTACGTTTGTTCCGTCGTTTGCTGTAACGGAATCTATTGTATATACTGTTGTTGCATCTCTCAATGTGACTTCTGCAATACCATTTTCATTAAAGGTAATGCCATCTCCGGTAGTTGGAGTCAGGGCGTTGATTTTCTGCGTTGAGTCAGCTGCCTTAACCTTTATATACAGCTTGCTTCCGGCGTCAAGCGCTTTTGCGTCATAGCTGAAATTATTGCTGTCAGCGGTTATTGCAGCTGCGGTTTCAAGTCCCTCCAATGTATCAGAAATTTTAACCTCTATTTCGGTTGAAGTATGACCTATAACAATTTCCTTTGATGATTTTTTATCAATTTCAACGGTTATCGGAGTTGCTGCAGCTGTTATTGTCACCGTTTGAGCAGGTTCTTCACTGCCTTTTGTTATCTCGGCGGAGGTGCTGCGGGCATCATTTGCCAAGACGGTAAGCTGAATGGTTTTGCCGTCTTCAAACGGGATATATGAAACAGCGTTAAGACTGTATACCGCTGTGGTATCCTCTGTTTTGGCAATAAGCCATGCATCGTACAGGTTGTCGCTCAGCTTAGTGCATTCTTCATCGGTATATACCGGATAAGCAATATAGGTTTTTGCATTTGTTGCTATACCGTCATCATAGAAGTTATACGCCAGATTATACATTGATTCCTTGCTGTCGGCTGTGGTGTCATCAGCAAGATTTACATCGCAGGAGTTACCCTTAAAGATATTCTTTTCAAGCTTCAGCTTATCGGCAGCACAGGTTAAGCTTATTGCCTTTGTGTATCCCTCAAAGGTGTTTCCTGTTATATTAAAGCCTCCGTTGTCTGAGGTGACGATTGCGTACTGCTCTGTCATATCGGCTCCGGTAAAGCCGCCGTCTGTTGTATAGCTGTTTTTAAACGTATTGTCTTTTATTGTATAATTTCCGTCTTTTGCAGTTAAAGCCGCAGCATAAGCACCGTCAATACTGTTGCCCTCAAATATAAGACTCTTTACACAATTGTCTTCAAACAAACCTGATACGGCTAATTTCTTGCCGGTATTAAAGCTGAGGTTCTTTATCGTGACCGCGGCATCCTTTGGCAAAATGAAGGGTGCGTTTAGAGTAATTGCCTTTTTGACGTTTCCGGTCGGAGCGTAAGTCTGTTCGTCCTTTAATTCTATTGATGTGTTGACCGTGATTGCGGTAACGCTGCTGTCAGCCAAAGCGGTTTTAAGTTCCTCCTCGGTTGTTACGGTACTGTGTCCCGCAAGCTTCAGCTTGGATATATCAACGGTTATATCATCATATTTTTCGGTCGAATCCGTCAGTTCAGTCTTAAATGTGATAGTATTTTTAAGGAGATCCTCCGATATATAGAATATGTGGGTATATGTCTTATCGTCAGAGGTAAACTCGTCATATGTCACAGTCTGAGTTCCGAAGGTCATTGTCATTTTTACATTTTCGGGTTTTTTGATGCTTGACGGAACCTTATAAGTCAGTATAAGGTAGTTGCCGCTGGGATCTATTGCCGGGTAGTCAAAATCTCTTACATAGTACAGAGTTCCGCTTGCCGTATATTTGGTGCTGTCACCGGTAAGCTTTACATCCATCAGATCAGATACCTTTTTGTTTTTAATGGTTCCTGTTGCTGCCTTAACCGAAGCATACAAGCTGTCGTCAACTATCCAGCCGGCATAAAGGGTTTTGTTTGCGGTAACACGGGTGTCACTGTCTAACTTGTATCTGCTGTCTAAGGTATTTGCTCCTACCTCTGTTGTGTACCAGTCATCGAATATATAACCGTCACGTTTTGGTTCGGACGGCAGATGAGAAGAAAATCTGTCGCCGGTTTTGCAGGTTACGGTATAGCTGTAGCCGCTGTCAAATCTTCCGCCGTTGGCATCAAATTTAACGGTGTATTTTGTTGTAGACGAACTGCTTGAGCTGCTGCCGCCGCTGCTTGAACCGCCGCCGCTCCAGTTACTGCCGGAATTGCTGCCGGTGTTTTGGTTTCTTTTATACGGTGCTGATGTTGAATCAACGCTTGCACCGGAGGTGCTGACAGTGGCGGATTCCGATAAATCATACAGGCATCCGTTTATCTGAGCCGCATTGTTGAATATAACAGAACCTGTTACCTGAGGACTGATAACGGCTCCGCCCAGAACTACGCCTTTAAGTGTACATTTTGTTTTTATAATTGCCAGTTTATCACCGTAATCACCGGTATACTGCAGCTGTGTGCCGTTTGCGTAAATTCCGACAATATTGTTGATTATGGTGACAACCTCTGCTCTGGTTATGCTGTCTGCCGGACGAAAGCTTCCGTCATTTCCCTGAAGGTATCCGCGTTCTGTCATAAGCGCAACGGATTCCTTTGCCCAATCCTGTATACTGTCTTTGTCCTTAAAGCGGTCAAGCTGAGTAAGGTCAGCTTTGCTTGTTTTAAGTCCGGTCGCTCTTGCTATCATGACTGCCGCTTCCTGACGGGTTATGTTGGATTTGGGGCGGATTGTGCCGTCCTCATATCCTGTCATAACATTTGCATAGTTCAGCTTTGAGATTGCGTCAAAAAACCAGTCACTTGCCGATACGTCAGAAAAGCTTTTTGTGCTTTTTGTTTTATATCCGATAAGGTTGTCCAGTACGGTAGCGGTTTCTGCTCTGGTTATATTGTCGCCGGGGCGGAAGTTGCCCTGGTCATCACCGTTTACCACTCCGTAGTCACTCCAGCGTCCGATTGCCGTTTCCGCCCAGTGGCCCGAGGCGTCCGGAAAGCTCTTTGCGTATGGTGTAATACTCGTTGTGCCAAGCATTGTAAGTGTAAGCGCTCCGCACAGGAGGCTCTTTTTTATACTCATTTTTTTTACCTCGTTTCTGTAAATTTTGAAAAACCTTTTCGTAAATACTATAACATAGTGAATTCTCTTTGTCAAAGAAAAAACGGCGTATTACGCCGTTTTATAAGGAATAATCCTTACTGTTTTGTAAAATAAAAGTTACAAAGGTATTACATGGGACGGCGGAAGTAATCAATAAAAATCCATGCTATCCATAGTATTCCCGTTATGCCGAAAAAATAGTAAATCCATTTAACTAATGCGGAAAAATCTATTAAAGCAAAC
>CAJLFL010000087.1 GCA_905205855.1 uncultured Eubacteriales bacterium
GGCTCTGTTATTCTTTTAAGCCGTGAAAAAGAAAACTGATATTAGGAGGGGAACATTTATGAATCATATTACGCCTGAGCAGGCAGGAATCTCGTCCGATGCGATACTGCAATTTATACAGCTGCTGGAGGAAAAGTAGCTTTCAACACATAATTTAATTTTCATGAAGGGAAACAACGTCTTTTTTGAAAAATACTGGGCGTCGTTTCACAAGGATTTTCTGCATCGTATGTATTCGGTCAGCAAAAGTTTTGTTTCCATTGCTGTCGTATTTGCGGAGCAGGACGGTTTTTTATCGCTTGATGATAAAATCAGCAAATATTTTCCGGAGGAAACCAAAAACCTTACCGATGAAAATATGCTAAACCAGACCATCCGCCATATGCTGATGATGAGCACCGCCAAGCCGGCAGAATACTGGTTTGATGCACGCACGGATGACCGCGTACGTTTCTACTTTGAAAATAAAGCGGAAAACAGCCGTCCGTCCGGCACGGTCTATGAATACGACAGTCCGGGTTCTTTTGTCCTGTGTGCGCTTACAGAAAGGCTTACAGGCAAACCATTTATCGAATATCTGCGCGAAAAGCACTTTGATAAAATCGGAGTTTCAAACGGAATCCACTGTCTGAAGTGTCCCGGCGGACACTCCTGGGGTGATTCCGCTGTACTCTGTACCGCAGAAGATTTGCTTAAAGTTGCACGGTTTACCATGAACAATGGCAGATGGAACGGCAAACAGATTTTGAATGAAAAGTATATTTCCGCAGCCGTATCAAAACAGATTGACAACAATGTTTGGGGAGTAAACGACCACGACAGTCAGGGCTATGGTTATTTATTCTGGAGAACCTATGAAAATTCATATTTCTTTAACGGAATGGGATGTCAATACGCAGTCTGCGTACCCGACAAAGATTTGATAATGGTGTATAACGGAGATAATCAGGGGAAAATTATGGCAAAGAAAATTATTTTTGACGGTTTCTTTTCTATGATTGCAGACAGAATATCCGATACACCGCTGCCGGAAGACGCGGAGGCTCAAAAAAATCTGGAATCGGCGGTTTCAGACTTAAAGCTTATGGAGGCAAAGGGCGCCTGCAGCAGCGATTATTCCGAAAAAATTAACGACGTTGAATATGCAATGGGCAAAAACCCCATGGAAATCACAAAAATGCGTGTTGTGCTCGGCACGGACAGCGGACGCTTGGAGTATACAAATGCACAGGGGGATAAAACACTTAATTTCGGAATCGGCAAAAATGTTTTTTCAAAATTTCCTCAGTCCGGCTATTCAAAGGATATAGGCTCTGTACCGTCCGAAGGACACCTGTACGACTGTGCGGCATCTGCTGCATGGATTGAGCCGCACAAGCTCTTTATTAAGGTTCAGATTATTGACAAGTATTTCGGAAATCTGAATATAACTCTCGGCTTTGCCGAAAACGGCACTAAGCTTGGTGTATACATGGCAAAATGTGCCGAAGACTTTTTGCAGGAATACGAAGGCTTTGCTGGCGGCACTGTAAATTGTCCGCAGGGTATTGACATACACAATCCGTAGGGGAGGATAGCATCTGCCCGAAATATCGGAATTTAGTTACATCTTAGGCAAAATCTTGCCGAAAACTTACTTTTTGACAGTCTGAAGGGCAGCCGCACGGCTGCCCTTATACTATTTAATTATATCTATTGCAGAGATTACAGCTTTATATTCCTTTTCAACCAAAGCCGCAAGTCTGTCATCCGGCATTGTATCGGAATTACGCAATGCCTCGGTCAAATCTGATGCAGCGCTTCCAAGCCGGCTGAATCCGAGGTTAACGGCTATTCCTTTAAGCGTATGCATACAGAGGAACGCTGTTTTTATATCATTTGCCTCCAATGCCTTTTTGCCGTTTATATAAGATTCATCCTCCTTAAATCTGAGAATAAATTTTCTTATAATATCCCCATTTTGAATTCTGAGCATTACATCATTATAATCTCCGCCTATTTGGTCATAAAACTCTTTAAGCATAAAATTTTTCCCGCTTTCGATTATACAGATTTATCTTTTCCCTTATTTTTATACATTTCCTTATCCGCTTCTTCAATCGCCCTTGAAAGCGATGCACAGCCGTATGCACCGCCGACGCTGACGCTAAGCTCGATATACGGATATTTTTCGTTTTTTGATGCACTTACATTCCCTTTTATTTTTTCCATACAGTCGTAAAACGACAGTTCAGAAATCTTGTTAAATATAATCAGAAATTCATCTCCGCCATAGCGTATCAGAATATCGTTTTCACGCACAGCCGCAGCTATGACGTTTGATATAAACTTTAATATCTCATCACCTGCCGGATGACCGTATGTATCGTTTATATGTTTGAAATTATCTATGTCAATCAGTGCAACAGCGTCTGCCTGCTCATAATTACCTTTAAAATCCTCAAGATATATTCTTGAATACGCATTTGTAATAGCATCACGGTAGAAATCAAGAAACAAAACATTTGTTCTGTCCGGAATTCCGGATGTATTATCGGAATTAAAGCTGTCATCCGCATTGAATGCGATTTCAAGCACATAGTCCTTTCCGCCGCAGTTTATACACTTTGAAATTACGGAATACATCTTACCATCCATTACTTCAAGCCTTGTCACCCATGATTTGCTGTTTAGCGCATGCATCGAAGAACAATTACTGCAGCATTCGTTTCTGCCCCAGATACAAAAGCACTTTGTATCGGTTTTTATAATTTCACCGTTTTCAGAAACCTTTAAAACAGAAGCATCTCTCGGATCAACAATACGAACAACCTCAAAAATCTTTTTAATCGTTTTGTATATCTGTTTAACCGATTGACCGTTCCTTAAAATATCTCTGAGTCCTGCATTTGTTATCTCATCATGAATATCAGTAAACTGTCCCAATGCGGATATATATTTTGTTCCCTTTGCGAGCCATATAGTCCTTGCTGTTATCCTGTGCCATCGATATTCACCGTTTACCGGCACCAGGGCGTCCATTGTAATATACTTATTCTCCGGCGTGGTTTGATTAAGCTTCTGCCTGAGTCTTGTCCGGTCCTCAGCCGACAAAAGCTCAACATCCTCCCCCTCATTCAGATGCAGCACTCTGTGTATTTTAACCGGCTCATACCGGTTCATATATATGACGCGCCTGAGTATTGCGTCATACTCAAACTGAATACCTCCGCATTGCTGCTGGAAGAACTCCTTTTTTATTTTTTCGGCAGTCAGCAGCCGTCTTGAACGATCATCCAGAGGGAGATTCTTATTATTCAGCATTTCTCCGGCAAGACGCTGTGCCTCATGCATATAATCATACCTGTTAGGACTTGCATTCATGCAGGCTCCAAGCTGTTTTTCAACATCTTTAAGGCATTGAATCAGCAGCGGATTAAACACACCGCATTCGCCGCTGCATATCATATATATGGCACGCTCATGCGAATACGCCTTTTTATAGCATCTGTCACTTGTCAATGCATCATAAACATCCGCAATCGAAACAACCTGTGCCGATATTGGAATCTCATCCCCTTTAAGACCGTCGGGATAGCCGTTTCCGTCACACCGCTCATGATGCCAGCGGCATATTTAGTGAGCTATCCTTGCAAGTTTATCGGCGGATAAAACAGGTGCAGTCTTTAATGCTTCATCACCGTATGTGGTATGAGCCTTCATAATCTTCCATTCTTCGGGCGTAAGCTTTCCGGGTTTATTTAAAATTTCCTCAGGAATTGCGATTTTACCTATATCATGCAGCGCAGACAAGGTTGTAATCAGAGATATATCGTTTTCACTCAGCTTATACCGATCCGTAACATCCGTCAAACGGCGGAGCAGCAAGCTAACTATATTTCGCATATGAAGGGTATGACTGCCGGATTCGTTATTTCTCAATTCTATTACATGGCTGAATATACTTATCATTGCATTATTGACTTTTTCACGTTCATAAATCTGTTCTTCTACAAGCTGAACCAAACGCTTTTGTTTTGAATAAAGCATAAGAGTATTTTCAACACGATGCTGTACCGCCGGTGTCAGAAATGGTCTGCTTATATAGTCATTTGCCCCAAGCCTATATGCCCTGTCCAAAAACTCAAGATCAATTTCGGCGGACACCACCACTACAGGGATTTCTTCTATCCAGCTGCGCTCGTTCATGATTTCCAGAACCTCAAAGCCATTCATACGGGGCATATTTATATCAAGAAGGATTATATCCACCTCAACTCCGCTGCTCAGCATATCAATAAGCTGAACACCGTTTTCTGCATACAGATATTCATACCGGTCTCCCAATATATCCGTAAGCAGTTCTCTGTTCATACGCGAATCATCCGTAATCAAAACCTTGTACTTCATATGCACATCTCCGTTTTGGCCTGTCTTTTATCATCTTTAATTATATTATACCCACCGGATAATGTCAATGTAATTTATCCCAAAATACCGCGGTATTTTGTAGGTTTGTCAATGATGTGTTACAAAAATTTTCAAAAAATTTCACCGTCCTCTAGAAAAGCTTTTATATAATCGGCGGGAGCTTTCCAGTTAAGCGGACGCATAGGAAGCTTATTGTATTTATAGTTGTATACCTTTAGTTGTTTTGCAAAATCCTCAAAAGAGTAAAATTTATGTGTAGCATAGAAATACTCGTTGTCTTTACGGTGTGAACGTTCAACTTTTCCGTTGTGTCTGGGTGTAAACGGACGAATAAGCTTATGATGTATACCGTGTCTTTGCAATGCTTTTTCAAACATCGTTGGGGTTTGCTTGCCGGCAGAAAGCTTTTTGGTAAATTCCATACCATTATCTGTTTGTACGCACTTTATCGGAAACTTAAAGGCTTTTATCAGATGTTCCAAAAACACCGCTGATGGATAAGAACTGTGTTCTTCAAAAGCTTCTAAATACCGAAAACGAGAATATTCATCAATAGCAGTGTATTGATAGAATTTTTTGCCTGTCGCATCACCAACGATACAGGCAGCAGGTACAACCTTAACATCTATCTGAACTCTTTGCCCCGGATAAAGCATCTTCTCATATGGTTTGGGAACATACTTTGGGTTAGGTGGTTTAACAGCCATTTGCCCCATTTTGCGGAGAATACGATAAAGACCGGTGATAGAGCGAGAATAACCTCTCTGACGAAGTTTAACCCAAAAGACAACTAAACCTGCGTTGGTGTTTCGTTTACGCATATCTGCAATAAGCTTCAGCTCTTCGGGTGTGTGTTCATTGGGGTGGTGATGAGGTCTGTGCGATTTGTCGGCTAAAGATTGCAGCGTTCCATCATACCGTTTACGCCAACGATAAACATATTGACGGTTTACTTTGTAACGAATTGCAGCTTTAGTTACACCATGTGTTAAAGAATATTTAATTAATGCTTGCCTAAACCTCATGGTTTGTGTTATAGTATTCATGTACGGAAACCTTCTTTCGTGATAGTTTTGGGTGGTATCTTAACTATAACACATTTTTGCAGGTTTCCGTATTCTTTTTTACCGAAATATTTTGTTATGAGTTTACCTCGTAACAAAATATCTCGGATTGTAACACATCTATTGTAAACCTACAACGGGGGTAATTTAATGCCGATTAAGTATGATAAATTGATGGTTTTGTTAAAGGAAAAAGGGTATACCACATATAAAATACGAAAAGACAAGTTAATTGGTCAGGGAACATTGACCGCTCTAAAAAATGGAACCGGTGGGCTTGACAGTAAAACAATATCGCGCCTTTGCAATGTCTTAGAGTGTCAGCCGGGCGATATAATGGAATATGTACCCGATGAGGAATAGATTTAAGGAGTGGGGACATTGTGTATTGGTCTTTATGACAAAGTAGAGTTAAAGGACGGCAGAATAGCAACAATCGTTGAAATATATGAGCAAGGAAAGGCATATGAAGCCGATATAAAAACGGCTGATGACTGTATAACGGATACCATAAAACAAGATGATATAAAACAGCATTTGTATTTGGATGAGGATTTAGAGGTTGATAATAACATCTCTGTCGAAACCGATTTGACGGACGAAGAAAAAGACATTATCAAGCGTGGGCGCAAAGAGTACGAAAACGGAAATTTTGTGCCGCTTGACAGCCTAAATTAAATACAGAGTATATCCGCAGATTTCGCAGTCCTTAAAAACAGAGTATATACGCTCCGATTCGGGGCGTTTTTTATGTGTAAGTAAGCATTATATTTACGCAGATATAATGCCGCTTAAATACTACAAAATACTACTTTTGATCGTGATGTTGCATATAGGTAATACCGAACACGGTTTTTTGAAACAAAGCGGAGCGGCGGTGTAAGTATGGAAAAGTACGGAAGCAAAAAGAGGTATATTATAAGCCGCAGAGGTATAAAAAATCAACCTGAAAAACCCTAAAAATTATTATTTATATGATATTGTTAAAGTTTTACCAGCAGGTCAATAGTAGGTTTTTAATAAACAACCCAAAACATAAAAGTTTGTAACATACAAAAAAGCCTGTTTTTACGGGCTTTTTATGGAGCTGGTGATGCGACTTGAACGCACGACCTTCTCATTACGAGTGAGATGCTCTACCAACTGAGCTACACCAGCATATATTTTCAGTCAACGAAAGTGAGTATATCATAATTATTCTGTTTTGTCAAGAATAATTAAATCAATCCTTAAAACGGTCTTGACACAGTCGGGATGGGGTAATATAATTATGTAGATTATACAGCAGAACCCGATACGTCCCGTAAAAAACACAATATAATATGGGGTTGTTTTGTAAGGAGAGGTAATAATGGGAACGCCGATGACAGAGGCGAGCTTTTTCGGAACGGAGAAAACAAGCAGAATACTGCTTAAAATTGCGCTGCCGGTTATGCTTACACAGCTTATACAGGCAATGTATAATATAGTAGACAGCTTTTTTGTGGGAAAGTATTCCGCAGACGCCCTTACTGCCCTTACGGTTATTTATCCGCTGCAGCTGATTATAATAGCCCTTGCAGTGGGGACAGGTGTGGGCGTTAATACATATATGGCAAGGAAGTACGCACAGGACAGGACCTCTGACGCGGATAATGCCGCGGGCTGCGGGATGGTTTTGGCAGCGGCCTCATGGCTGATACTTATGATTACAGCACTTCTTGTTATGCATCCGTATGTTATGATGTTGGCAAGCTCTGAGGGAGCTATAAATGATGCTGTTGTTTACGGCAATATTGTTTGTATCGGAAGCTTGGGAATCTTCCTTGAGGGAAACTGGACAAAGGTTCTTCAGACTGAGGGAAATATGCGGCTGCCTATGGCGGCTCAGATTATCGGTGTGCTTGTAAATATCGTACTTGATCCGATACTGATTTTCGGTATCGGACCGTTTCCGCAGCTTGGAGTTGCAGGTGCGGCGTACGCTACCGTTCTGGGACAGTGGACAGCGGCAGTGATAACCGGAGTAAAGGGGTTTTGCCGTCCGCCCGCATTTAAAGCTATGCCGCATTATTTCAAAAAGATATATTTTTACGGATATTCGTCTATAGTTATGCAAAGCCTGTATACAGTATATATTTTTGCGCTTAATGTTAGGCATACGGGAGTCGAACACAATATGGTTTAAACAGGCAAATTTAAGAAA
>CAJLFL010000088.1 GCA_905205855.1 uncultured Eubacteriales bacterium
ATCCTGATAACAAATAAAGTCAGAATCTTTTTCTGTGATACCGGCGCATCTTCCGCATCCTGTACACTTTTCCTGATAGAACAGAATCTGCGGCTTGGGTGATTGACTCTCCGGATTATGGCACCATTTGCATTTAAGGTTACAACCCTTAAAAAACACCGTTGTTCTTATTCCGGGGCCGTCTACAAAAGAATTTCTTTGTATGTCAAATATGTTTGCCTTCATTTTTTATTTTCACTTTCTTGTAACTAAGTTGCATCGTCGAAAGACTTTTTTACTGTCCCTACACAATGTTTTTGGTTTATTCATATCTTTTAATAACAGAATCCTGAATTGCTTCATTAAAATTTGTGAAATAATCGGAATATCCGGTTAACAACCTCTCCTTCTCATAGTTCTTATCATGAATTATAGCAAAGACGCTTTAATTGTAAATCAAATTTGTTCCGATTTTATAATTTATTATGGTAATTTTGTTATAAAATTTTGATAATTTTTATATGTAATCTTGAAGTTTTAGCGTTCTGTGATATAATCGAGACAGGAGGGAAGCTTATGCAGTTATTTGATTCCGAAATGATAAACATTAGCAGGATATATACGGTGGAAAAGTATGAACCGGAGGACGGAAAACAGCGTATCACGGAATACGACACATTTTTTCGTACCTATGAGATTGTTTTTTATCTGTACGGTGAGACGGAAACACTTGTCGATGACGTTAAAATATATGATGTAAAAAACGCAATCCGATATATGCCAAAGGGGCAAACCCGTGGGAGATATATTGTAGAAAGAATTGTTCCGTCAGCGTGTATTGATATTTATTTTGATACGGATTCCCAAATGCCGGAGCATGCTTTCGGTTTGCGTGATCAAGAAAGCTTAAGAGATAAATTTCTAAAGCTTTATGATATCTGGCAAAAAAGGCGTCCCGGCTATTATGCCGATGCGATGAAGACATTTTACGATATCATCGCATCGGTTCAAAAATCGCAGCAAAACTATCTATCCGGCAGGCAAAAAAATTATATGAATACTGCATATGCATACATAGCGGAACATTACAAACAACCCAATTTTAACTATAAAGAATTGTGCCGTATCGTTGGACTGGAATATGCATATTTCAGTGAGTTGTTTAAAAAGACGTTTCATATGCCACCGGTTCGGTTTGTGACAAAGATGAGGATCGATTATGCGAAGGAACTGCTTGTCACAAACCGCCGATCAATTTCTGAAATAGCTGAAATGTGCGGATTTGCGAATACCTATTATTTCTCCGGTGTATTTAAAAGAGAAACTGGCTTTGCACCGTCAAAGTATCCTGTAGATTCTATTTAGGTTATTCGTAGAAGTTTCTTGAAATTACTTCTTGCTGCCATTCGGGAGACAGTGAGACGAATTTTGCCGAAAATCCGCACACGCGCACGATTAGATCCGGATATTTTTCGGGATGTTTTTGTGCATCAAGCAGCGTCTTTTTTGATACACAGTTAAGCTGAAGGGATTCGACGGACGAGCGGGCAGCTGCCCGTAAAAACGCTTCACAGATGTCAACGGACGTTGTTTCCGGGAGAATAATGTTTAAAACATTGCCTCCGGCAAGTTCTGTTTTGTCGAGTGCGGACATCGAATGAATTACATCCGTAACATAGGGAATCTTTTTAAGCCTTGACGGGGTAAGCCCTTGTGAGAAGTACTCTCCGTTGCGTCTTCCGTCCGGTGTTGCCAGCGTCTTTTCGCCCCAGAACCTGATTTCGGTATAGGTTAAATGTCCGAGATTGACTTTTCCGCCGTATTGTCCCGTCAGTTTTGATAACATGTTGTATAGGTCACTGTTAAATCGTTTGGAAAGGGCACAGGATTCGTCGCTGCCGTCTCCCCAGCCGTGGCATAAAATGGCATCGTTTCTCATTTCTTCATAACCGTTCCAATTGCTCCTGACGGCATGAAGCACTTCGTTCAGCGTGTACTTCTTTTTATCAAAGCATATCGTTTTTATTGCAAGAAGGGAATCCACGATGTTGGGAAATCCGATGCACTTATAGGATTCATCCTTGTATCTTGCACCTCTGTTTGTGAAATCGCGTTTATTTTTGATACAATCACCGAAAAGCGACGAAAAGATCGGCAGCGGATCAACGCTTTCCCATATATGACCGCCCAAAGCGGTAATTCGGTTTCTTTCTTTAAAAAGCGTATTGATGTTATCACAGGTGATTTGATATACTTCTTCAAAATCGATCGCATCGTCAATAGGTTTAAAACGCATGCCGACCGTTTCCATCATATCGGTGCGATTGTGGATTTGATACTCAAAGACTTTTAAAAGATTGGTGTAATACGCGCCCTCATGGTTGCCGCAGCAATTTTCCTGGATACCCCAGCACCCGGCCACAATATAGTCCCTTGCGTCGCTTTCCGATATGCCGCTCCGAATCAGTGCAGGTATGGTTGCATCATCGTTATTATATAGTATGGTGCTTGTTCCATGCAATATGGGCTTGTTGATGATATCCAAATATTCTTTCGGTGAGTTCTCGGAAAATCTGCACTTGATCTTCGGAAAGATGATTTTTTCCTTATGAGTAGCTTCTAAAAACAGCCTTGTCAGTTCGTTAAATACCGGATTGCCGTCATGATCACAACCGCCGAGAACATAAGTATTTTCCAACTCGTGATCGCCATATCCGATCATTTTCATGTCGTGGTCGTAATGACAGTCAAATGTGATTAAAAATTGCGAAATTAATTCCAATGCTTCATCTTTTGTCATTTTTCCCGATTTTATGTCGTTTTCATAAAAAGGCAGTAGATCCATATCGACACGCCCAAAGGTGTTCGGGCCAACGCCCTCCAGCGAACCGATGATTTTCCGCATGAAGGCATAGGTATTTAACGCCTCATAAAACGATACCGGCTTTTCCCAAGGACAGCGCCTTGCGGACTCGGCGATTCGTCTGAGGTTTTTATGATCCGGATGGGATTTAAGCATTTCGTCTGCTTTGTCGGCAAACTTTTCGCTGATTCTTTTTACACATAAGAGCCCCTCACATACCGCGGACAAAAATTGCTTTTCCGCAGCGTCATCGGTGTTGTCTAATGCATTCTGCGCATCGTGATATACACCCTTTAAGCCTTTTTCAAAAATGGGGCGGGAATTCATTCCAAAATGCTGCGAATCGTCATTATATGCACCGCATATTAAATAAAACAGTTCGCTTCGCTGATGCTGCGATATCTCCCACAGCGCTTTGTCCTGGTCTATAAATTTATACTCATTTTTCCAGTATGTCCAGCCGCCGATGTGTTCACTGTATTCCCGTCCGTCTGTTTTGTCATTCCAATACCTTCTTGAGCCATCCGAATATCCCGGGATGATTCCGGTTTCGTAGTAAAACGGCGAGTTTGTAAATAGAACAGGATCGATTAAATCCGTAATGGTTTGATACTGCATGACCTTCATATCATAAGAGGACATGCCTTCTTTGTACATTTTATCGAGAATTTTCGTGCCCTTTTTTAAATTTTTAGCGGCATTCTCGTAAGATGCGGTTTTATAATAAGCTCTTAGCTCGTCGCGCAATTTTTGATATTGCATAAACTACCATCCTTTCTAAATGGAATTTGTTTGTGGTTTCAGTATAGTGAACATAGGACTTTAAGTAAATGGAAATTTAAGAAAATTTGTATAATAGGGAAATAAATATTTACAAAATAAAGGTTTCAAGCTATAATTATCTTGTAAATCGGATTGAGGTGAGAAAATGGACTTTAATTGTTTAAAAATTAAGGAAATTGAATTTGTTGTGAAATTTGCAACCGATGAAACGGAGTTTAAAGTACAGAACAGACACAACCACATTATAGGGATAAAATTGTACGGCAGCGCGATTCACTTTTTTAAAAATAAAAAGTTAACCATGGGAGAAAACTGTGTGTATTTTTTAAATCAAAATGAGGATTACGCGGTGAAGGTTTTAGAAAAGGGATTGGCGTTTTCGATTCATTTTACCACCTATGAGCCAATCGATACGGAAAGCTTTTGCATAAAGGCCGCAAAAACCAATGAGATCGTTCGGATTCTCAATATTGTGGAAAAGGAGTTTTTGACAAAAGAGGATGAGCTTGCACTGATGTCCCACACATATGCTTTTTGTGCGGAGTTAAATAAAATTTATCAAAAGTCATACTCCCCTAGAGATAAAAGGATCACGGCAGCTGAACATTACATCAATGCACATTTTACGAAAAGCGCTTGCCTAGCAGAGGCGGCCGCTCAAAGCGCACTATCCCGAAGACGCTTTAATGAGTTATTTAAAAATAGCTTTGGCATGACGCCGAATATATACCTTGTTAACCTAAGGCTTGATTATGCAAAAAAACTGTTAAAGACAAATTATTTCAGCATCTCTACGATTGCGGAAATGTGCGGATTTTCGGATATCTATTATTTCAGTAAAGTTTTTAAAAATAAAATTGGAGTTACTCCGACAGAATATAAAAGCGCGAACAACGGTCTGTCCGCTACTTAGGCATATTGATGCTGCGGCGGTACTCTGTGGGTGTCATTCCCGTTTCTTTTTTAAAATATCTGCAAAAGTAGCTTTTGTCGCCAAAACCGCATAATTCGGAGACTTTTTCAACCGAATAAAAATCGGATAAAATCAGCTCCTTTGCTCTTGAGAGTTTGAGTTTGTTAATATATTTTATCGGCGTCGTATGCAGCGTATCAATAAAAATGTTTCTTAAATATGTTGTGCTTATGCCGCATAATTTTGCAAGATCATCAACATTGATATTGGCCGTCGTATAGTTTTTATGAATGTATTCAATGGCCGGTTCAATCATGTTTTTAACGCTTTTGGGAATGTATTTCTTTTCACGTTCTTTCAGCATTGCATAAATGATAGAATAAAGCATCGCTTTACAAAATATTTCATAGCCGGCTGACTTTGAGCGAAAAACGGCCTCCGCGGACTGGAATTTATCGGTAACCAGATCTCCCATATTCAAGACAAACGGTTCAAAGGCAATTTCATCGGAAATTAAAAAATTGATGGCATAGCAGTCACCCGGACAGTTTGCTTCTACAACATAGTTTGAATGTTTTGGCATCAATATTACATCATTTTTTTTGGTAAACAAAGTTTTCTTTCCTTCAAAAATGTATTTTTTATCCCCCGATATGTGCAGAGCCAGCCCGTGGGAAGGTCTGTTCATGTGTACGGCGTCTCCCTCGCCGCGCGGTACATAGCAGGCCAGAATAATTTTTTCAATGTTAACGTTTTGTTTCAAAAAACTTTCCATTACCAAACCCTCCGTTTGTTCCATTATACTATTTTGTGTTGAAATAGTCAATGTGTTTTGAAATATTTATTGATAAATGCGCGCGTGGATGCTATGATTCGTACTGGAAAGTCAAATAAATGTTTTGGAGGAATGAATGATGTTTAGTGATGACAGAAAGTATATTGAAAACAAATATCATAAAACAAATGAACCCTTTAACCCCCATGAAAGAATGGCATATCATGGGTATGATTTTGACAAAACGACAGGGATGGAAGATGAGGAAATTGTGCGGGGACTTGAAAACCTTTATGAAGGCATAAAGAATCTGCCACATCCCGTTATCAAGGCGCAGGCTGTGAAATATGTCCTTGATCATACAAAAATTGATGTTAATGAGCACGATTTATTTGTCGGTTTTTGGAGTGTAAACCGTCTTGCAAATTGCATTACATCGGATAAATGGAATAAAGACGTTTTTGAAAATACCCTTCCTGCGGTTGATGAGAAGATGAAGGATATGAGTCAATCGGGAGCGGTTGGAATATGGCCGGATTTTGACCACGTTGTTCCGGACTGGGATTCTGTTCTGGGATTAGGTTTTCCCGGACTACTGAAGCGTGCGGAACAGTACAAAGAGCAACATAGGAAAAGCGGTACGCTTACGCCTGAAACGGAGGCGGTTTTTGAGGGAATTATCATAGAATATAAAGCAATCATTGATTTGATAGACAGACTATATCGATATGCGCTGACAAAAGAGCATGCCAAAGCCGAAAAAATCGCGGAGTGTCTTTGTCATATACGTGACGGAGCACCCCAAAACATTTACGAGGCAATGCAGGTTATTTATATCTATTTTATGATATCCGAATGCTTCGATTCTTATCAGGTCAGGTCTTTGGGTAACGGTCTTGATAACACATTGTACCGCTTTTATAAAAACGATTTAAAAAACGGTACATACACAAGGGAGGAAATCAAGGAAATCCTCAAGTATTTTCTGATGCAGTGGTCTGCAATCGGAAACTATTGGGGACAGCCGTTTTACATGGGCGGCACCAATTCTGACGGAAGCACAAAGTATAATGAGTTATCCTATGACATTCTGGATGTTTACGACGAAATCGGCATATACAATCCCAAAATTCAAGTAAAAATCAATACAAACACACCGGATAAGTTGCTTTTTAAGGTGTTTGACATGATTCGCAGAGGCAGAAACAGCTTTGCATGCTCGTGTGAACCCGGTATGATGAAGGCGGTTATGAGTTACGGCGCAACCTATGAGGAGGCGCTCAAAATGGATATCAGAGGATGTCATGAGACGGGAATCCGCGCTAATGAGGTTTCGACGGGAACAGGATATGTCAATGCCTTAAAATCAGTTGAATATGTGTTTAGCAACGGCTTTGATTTTAGAATTCATAAGCAGCTGGGGGTTAAAACCGGTGCGCTCAGCGACCTGAAAACGTTTGAGGATTTTTATCACGCGACCCTGAAACAATGGGAAAATCTTATCGAAATGACGATTGATGTATCTTTACAATATGAGAAATATCTTGGATATATCAATCCGTCCAACATGTATTCGGCAACCATAGAAGGCGCTTTAAAAAAGGGCGTTGATGCCTATCAATGCGGCGTAAAGTTTAATAATTCTGCTGTTTTAAATTGTGGTTTTGCAAGTCTTGTTGACGCGGTCATGGCCGCAAAAGAGTTTGTGTATGATAAAAAAGTTGTGACAATAGAAACCCTTGCAGAGGCGCTAACGAACAACTGGAGAGGATTTGAAGATTTGCATACGCAGGTTGCAAAGAGCAAGCATAAATACGGAAATGATGATGCTGAGACGGATCGGTATGCAGAGGCAATGGCGGCATTTTTTGCTACAAAAGTTAATAATCGTCCCAACGCAAGAGGCGGCGTTTATAAGGCGATTATGCACACCGCGCTGCACTTTGTGATACTGGGCAAAAAGACGGGAGCGACTCCGGATGGAAGATACGCGGGCGATGAAATTTCAAAAAATGGCTCGCCTTCGGTCGGAATGGATAAAGAAGGCGTTACCGCTTTAATGAAATCGGCATTAAAAATAAGACCGTATACCTATTGCGAAAGCCATTGTCTTGACGTGATGCTTCATCCGTCAGCCGTCAGCGGTGATGAAGGGCTTGAGATCATGAAGTCGCTGTTAATGATGTATGTGAAAAACGGAGGGCAAACGGTACAGTTTAATATTTTCAATGCGGAGACGCTGAAGGATGCGCAAAAGCATCCTGAAAAATACCAAAATCTCCAAGTTCGGGTTTGTGGCTGGAATGTTTTGTGG
>CAJLFL010000089.1 GCA_905205855.1 uncultured Eubacteriales bacterium
GCGAGACCGGAGTCTTGAGAACGCATAAAAACACAGCCGCAGAGTACATCTCATCCCTTATGTAATTCAAAATCAAAATTTAACATAGATTTTTATAAATAATTATGGAAATTTTTTTAATAATGTGATACAATAAGCATAATAACAAAAGAAAGGATTGTGGCAGAATGAAGCATAAAACGCTGAAAGCCGCGATTGCACTTGTACTGCTTGCGCTGACAGCGGTGCTTTTCTGGATTGGCGGAATCATAATGAACGGTTCGGCATCGGATACGCTGCTGCAAGGAGAAATTGTTGATTATGTGATAATACCCGGCTGCGCCCTTGACGGCAGACTGCCCGGAAAATGTCTGCAGACGCGTATCGACACCGCCGTGGAATATCTGCGCGGACATTCCTTAAGTATGGTTGTCTGCTCCGGTGGACAAGGTAATGATGAGGAAATTTCTGAAGCGGAGGCGATTTCAGAAGAACTCCAAAGGCGCGGAATCCCCAAACGCAGAATAATTCTTGAAGACAAATCTACAAGCACGTATGAAAATTTTTTGTTTTCAAAGCAGATTCTTGACAAAAGAAAAGGCGATACTCCTTATAGGATTGCTGCCGTAACAAATGACTTTCATGTATACAGGGCACGGCGCATTGCCCAGACTGTGGGATTTGACCAACCTGCAATGCTTGCGGCGCAGTCGACAGCCGGGACTTTTTATCCGGGGTTTTTCAGGGAAATTATAATAGTTGCTGTGAAGCTAATCTGATATAGTTTATATAGAATATAATTTATTTGGTAATAATAAAATATATATATAAAAAAAGAGAGGTTTATGTTATGATGAATTTTGTAAACATCGCTCCGTTTTTAACATTGGCAGCGGCTGTTATCGGTCTGGTATTTGCGGCATACAAGTTCTATTGGGTAAAAGCAAAGCCGGAGGGTACGCCTCAGATGTCGGGGATTGCCGCAAAAATCCGCAAGGGTGCTATGGCATACCTCAAGCGCCAGTATAAGACTGTATCAATCTTCTTTATCTGTATGCTGGTTATACTGTGCGTTATGGCAAGTCTTGGCATGCTTACATGGTTTGTCCCCTTTGCATTTCTTTCGGGCGGATTCTTTTCCGGTCTTTCAGGCTTTGTCGGAATGAAAATTGCGACATACGCCAATGCCAGAACGGCAAACGGTGCACAGCAGGGACTTAACAAAGGTCTGAAAATTGCGTTTTCAAGCGGAACAGTTATGGGACTTACGGTTGTAGGTCTTGGACTTTTGGACATAAGTGTATGGTTTATCATACTTCGTGCAATACTCGGCGATGACTCAAGCGCTATCATGAGCGCAATGCTTACCTTTGGTATGGGTGCCAGCTCAATGGCTCTGTTTGCGCGTGTCGGCGGCGGTATATTTACCAAAGCGGCAGATGTCGGTGCGGATTTGGTCGGCAAGGTTGAAGCCGGAATCCCGGAGGACGATCCCAGAAACCCTGCAGTTATTGCCGATAATGTAGGTGATAACGTAGGTGACGTTGCAGGTATGGGTGCCGATTTGTACGAATCCTATGTAGGCTCGGTAATCTCGGCAGGTGCACTTGCCGCTGCAGCAGGTCTTGGCTTTGCCGGTATTGTTATACCTATGCTTATTGCTGCAATCGGTATAATCGCATCAATTATCGGTACTTTCTTTGTAAGCACCAAAGAAGGCGCAACGCAGAAAAATCTTCTTTCTTCACTACGCAGAGGAACATATATCAGCTCCGCAGTTTCGGCTATCGGTTCTGCAATACTGATTTACAAGCTTATCCCTGAAAACACAGGTGTATTCTGGGCGGTTATTTCCGGACTTCTTGCAGGCGTGCTGATAGGCTTCTTTACTGAATACTTTACCTCTGATTCTTACAAACCGACTCAAAAGCTTTCTGCATCCTCAGAAACAGGAAGCGCAACCATAATTATAGACGGTCTTGCACTTGGTATGCTCTCTACGGCTATTCCGGTAATCATAGTTGCAATATCGGTTATGATAAGTTATTTTGTATCCGGCGGTGCGGAAAGCTTTACTATGGGACTTTACGGCGTCGGAATTTCAGCAGTCGGAATGTTGTCAACTTTGGGTATAACCCTTGCAACCGATGCATACGGTCCTGTTGCCGATAACGCCGGCGGTATAGCAGAGATGGCAGGACTTGATGAATCCGTACGCGAACGTACAGACGCACTTGACTCACTGGGTAATACCACTGCGGCTACCGGCAAGGGATTTGCTATAGGTTCTGCGGCTCTTACAGCCTTGGCACTTATCGTTTCTTATACCGACAAGGTTGAGGGACTCGGCGGAGTTCTGGATTTAAGACTTACCCAGCCGGCTGTTCTGATAGGCTTGTTTATCGGCGCAATGCTTCCTTTCTTGTTCAGTGCATTTACCATGCAGGCAGTAGGACGTGCGGCACAGAAGATAGTTGTTGAGGTTCGCCGTCAGTTCAGAGAAATTTCCGGTCTAATGGAGGGCAAGGCAGAGGCAGATTATGAAACCTGCGTAGATATTTGTACCCGTTCTTCGCTTAAAGAAATGATTCTGCCGGCAACATTAGGTATTGTTGCTCCGATAGTTGTAGGTCTTGTACTTGGTGTAAACGGCGTTGTGGGAATGCTTGCCGGTGCGCTGGTATCAGGTTTTGTTGTTGCTATTATGATGGCAAATTCCGGCGGCGCATGGGATAATGCCAAAAAGTATATAGAAGCAGGCAACTTCGGCGGTAAAGGCTCTGAAAACCATAAGGCTGCCGTTGTGGGTGATACCGTAGGCGATCCGTTTAAGGATACCTCCGGTCCGTCGGTTAATATTCTGATAAAGCTTTTGACAATGGTATCAATAGTATTTGCCGGTCTGATAGTAAAATATAATCTGTTTGATATAATAACAAATATGTTTAAATAAGATAAAAGATACAAAAATAAAGGACAGTCGTTCGGCTGTCCTTTTATTTATTATGTCTTATTTATTAACTAATGTCTTGAGAACACTGCCTGCTTTGAAGGTAGGAACCTTAGCAGCAGCAATCTTCATTTCTTCACCGGTCTGAGGATTTCTGCCAACTCTTGCAGCTCTCTCTCTAACCTCGAAGTTACCAAATCCAACTAACTGAACCTTTTCGCCTTTCTTTAATGCATCCTCAACAGAAGTAATAAATGCAGCCAATGCAGCTTCAGCATCTTTCTTGGACAGGTTTGCTTTTTCAGCAATAGCTGTTACCAATTCTTGCTTGTTCATTTCACCATATCTCCTTTAAATATTTAATTAAGTAAATTTATTTACTGCACTAATTGTACTATAAAATTAATAAAATTACCAGAATTTTTTTTGATTTACAGCAAATTTGTATACTTGCACAATTTTCAAATATTTCGTTTGTGCAAAATAAAAGGGTTTTTGTTGATTTTATGCCGTTTTACGGCGTTTTCTGTCATTCTTGTTCATTCATTTTCATTTCCAAAAACTCACTGCGCGATATAAGCACCTGTCTTGGTTTTGTCCCCTCATACGGGCCGATTATCCGACGCTCCTCCATCTGATCTATCAGACGTGCGGCACGCTGATAACCTATCTTGAAACGCCTTTGGAACATAGCGACCGATGCCTGTCCGTTTTCAAGAACCATCTCGACCGCCTGTAAAAACAGCTCATCCGGTCTGCCGCCTGAGCCGCTGCGCGGCTCATCATCGTCCGCCGAAGCAGAGGCTGATGCCCCCTCAAGACTTGCGTTTACTCTTTCCTGCTCACGCTGAATATTCTCGATTATCTCTGCGTCATAGTCCGCCTCGTATTGAGCCTTGATAAAGTTAATCACACGTTCTATCTCAGCATCGGATACGAAGTTTCCCTGTATACGCATGGGCTTCATGGCACCGCTGGGGTTATAAAGCATATCACCCTTGCCCAAAAGCTTGTCTGCGCCCGGAGCATCAAGTATTGTACGGCTGTCAATCTGAGATGTAACATTAAAAGCTATACGCGACGGTATATTTGCCTTTATGACGCCTGTTATTACGTTTACGGTAGGACGCTGAGTTGCAATTACCAGATACATACCCGCGGCACGCGCCAAAGCGGCAAGGCGGTTTATGGCATTTTCAACCTCGCTGCGTGCGGCAATCATCAGATCGGCAAACTCGTCTATTATAATTACGATTTCAGGTAGCTTTGACTCCGGTTCGCCGCGTTCTTCCATAAGCGCATTAAAGCCCTTCAGATTTCTCACGTTGTTGTCTTTGAGGAGGTTATAGCGGTTCTGCATTTCCGTCACCGCCCAGTTAAGTGCACCGGCGGCGTGCTTAGGATCGGTGACAACAGGTATCAGCAGATGCGGAATACCGTTGTATACGCCAAGTTCAACCATCTTTGGATCAACCATAATAAGCTTGACCTCATCGGGACGCGCCTTATAAAGTATACTCAGAATCAAAGAATTGATACATACGCTCTTACCCGATCCTGTCTGTCCTGCAATAAGCACATGCGGGAACTTAGCTATATCGGCAACAACACAGCTGCCGGCTATATCCTTTCCGAGCGCAAACGCTGTTTTGGACTGGAAAGAAGTAAATTTTTCACTCTCAAGAACCTCTCTTATCGGTACGGGGCTTGGTGTGCTGTTCGGAATTTCAATACCTATTGCGGACTTTCCGGGGATAGGTGCTTCAATACGGACACCGGGGGCAGCAAGGCTGAGTGCAATATCATCTGCAAGGTTTATTATCTTTGAAACCTTAACACCGACTCCCGGCTGAAGCTCGAATCTTGTTACGGACGGCCCCTGTGTAATGTTTATTATCTTTGCCTCTACCTTGAAACTTCGCAGAGTATCAAGCAGCTTGTTCGCCTTTTCTTCAAGCTCACTCTTGATTTCGCTGCGTGTTTTTGACTGAGGCTTGGGCTTATCAAGCAGACTTGTGGTCGGCATACGATACCGGACTATCCGCTGCGGAGCAGCTGCGGATTCTGCAACCTGGTTTTCTATTTGCTGCTCAGGCGTTGGTTCTTCACCGGACGCAGCCATACGCCTGCCGGCGTCAACCGCTCTGTCAAGAGAATGTCCTGCCTTTACTGCCACTTTTGTAAGAGAATCTAATACATCCTCCTGCTTTGCCTCAGACGGAGGAACAAATTCCTCATCATCCTCCGGATTCTTACGTTCCGTAATACTACCGTCGGCTTCGGTAACAGGCAGTTCACTCATTGTTCCTGTTTTCATATTATCCAGAGAAAACGGCAAGTCATCCTCGGTATAGTCGTTAGTTTTGCTGTTATCAGGCATAATATCGTCTAAAATTGAACTGTCCTCACGGATAACAAAGCGTTCTCCGGACGGCTGAGGCTCTTGTTCCGGTACATTGGCTTGTTTTTTGTCGCTTACCTGTTCGCCGCCCTTGAAATACTCTTTAAAGAACTTATTGTCTTTCTTCCCGGAAGTATGGAGTATATCCGTATTCTGTGGTTCCTCCGCTGCATGCTGACGCACTTCCGCAGAAGGTTTTGAAGTGTGTGCAAGCTTATTAAATACTGCACGCAGTGAAATTCCGGTAAGCATAATTGCAAGTATAAGTTCTGCGTCAGCTGCCATTTCCCCTGTGCCGGTTACTCCCAAAAGTCCGACAAGGATTCTGCACAGTCCGCCGCCTAAAACTCCGCCGCCATGACCTTGAGCACCGCTTTGATAAAGTTCCGCTACCTGTTCGGCAAAACTGTTTGTTCCAAAGGTAGTATCGCCATAAAAAAGCGCTGATAAAACTGAGGTGGAAAGCATAATGCCAAGCAGTATAAGCAATCGGCTTTTGCCCAATCCGCGGCGTTTGCTTATAAAGACATTTACACCGGTAAGAATTATAAAGATGCAGCTGACCGCGCTTGTGCCGCCAAGCAGTCCGTAAAACAATTTTTTTAAAAATTCTCCCACTGCGCCTGCTGTATCAGTGACAAAAGCAAAAAGAAGAAATATTCCAAAGGCAATTATCAATATGCCTTTTACCTCATCCGATATGGTTGTTCTCTTTAATTCCATAGTTTTGTCAGGCTTTGGCTGACTTTTTTTAGAAGGTGATGCCGGCTTAGGTGCGGACGCCCTCTTTGCTGAAGACTTTTTTGCCGCAGTCGGCTTTGGCTTTGCCGAGGCTTGCTTTGGCTTTTTAGTGTTCTTCTGAGCCATAGCTTCGGTCTCCTTTCGTAATTGGTGTATGTTGTTGTATATTATATAATACCACAAAAACAAGGACTGAAATATTACAGTTTGCTTTCAATTATTGTAAATTCTGTCGAAGCAGCTGTATTATGCAAAAAAGCCTTAAACCAACGCCAACGCTGATTTAAGGCTTTTTATAGTGTTCATGAATAATCTTAGTGAATAATAACTTCCTCTGTATCCTTATCAAACAGATGAATCTTGTTTGTATCCAGAGCAAGTTTAATACGCTCGCCGTGCTTAGCGGTAGAACGCGGATTTACTCTTGCAGTCATGTCAACGCCTTCAATCTGGAAGTACAGATATGTTTCAGCACCCATCATTTCTGTCAGAGTAATATCAACCTCAGTAACACTGTCCGGATATGCAGCGATTGCAGCCTCGCTGTCATCCATATCCTCAGGACGGATACCCATGATAATCTCTTTGCCGTTGTATGCCTGAACTTCTTCCTTCTTACCCTTACCGTCCGGAAGCTTAACTGTAAAGTTTCCGCTTCTGAGATAAGTACCTTCCGGCTTGCAGTCAACAGTAACATTTATAAAGTTCATCTGAGGTGAACCGATAAAGCCGGCAACAAATACGTTGCAGGGATACAGATACAGATTTGACGGTGTGTCAACCTGCTGAATGATACCGTCTTTCATAACAACGATTCTGGAACCCATTGTCATAGCCTCTGTCTGGTCGTGAGTTACATAGATAAAGGTAGTCTGAAGTCTTTTGTGCAGCTTACCGATCTCCGTTCTCATCTGAACACGCAGTTTAGCGTCAAGGTTAGAAAGCGGCTCATCCATAAGGAATACTTTAGGCTCACGCACAATAGCACGTCCCAAAGCAACACGCTGTCTTTGACCGCCGGACAAAGCCTTAGGCTTTCTGTCGAGCAGATGCTCAATACCAAGAATCTGAGCAGCCTCGTTTACCTTTCTCTTTATTTCGTCTTTGGGAACCTTTCTCAGTTTAAGACCGAAAGCCATGTTCTCAAAAACTGTCATATGCGGATACAGAGCATAGTTCTGGAAAACCATGGCGATATCTCTGTCCTTAGGCACGACATCATTCATCAGCTGGTCGCCTATGTAAAGCTCACCTTCGGTGATTTCTTCAAGACCGGCAATCATTCTGAGGGTGGTAGATTTACCGCAGCCTGAAGGTCCAACGAAAATTATAAATTCTTTATCCTCGATTTCCAAGCTGAAATCCTTTACGGCAGTGAATCCGCCGGAATAAGTCTTGTAGATGTTTCTAAGACTCAAACTTGCCATAATATATAACCTCCTAAAAAAATTAAGTTCATTCTC
>CAJLFL010000090.1 GCA_905205855.1 uncultured Eubacteriales bacterium
GTATGGAATTATAAAAGAAATAATGAGTATTATGAAATCCATACAGAGATTATTCCGGATGACATTAAGGAATGTTTGGTATGGCAGTCATATTTTAAAGCAATGTGGGATAATGCAGAGCTATACCTTAAAAATGAGTACAGACTGAAAAAAGAGTTTCATTTTGTTTTTTTGATTGCTCATATAGCAAAGCATATGTACTGCCGCGGTGCAGGAATAAGAATGTATCTTGATCTTGCATTTATATTTAAAAACACTGATTGTAGTATAAAATGGGATGTTGTTTTAAAAGAGTTAAAAAAGCTTAAGCTTGATAAGTTCTTTTATGTTGTGGCAAATAGTGTTAAAGCTTGGTTTGGCATTAGTCTGCCGTTTAAAACCCCAAATGTAGAAACAGGTGTTTTGGACAGTTTTTATGAGTTTACAATGAAAGCCGGAGTATTCGGGAAAGAAGGAGTAAGCTCAGAAATGGCAATAATGAAACAGGTGGAAAAAGAAAACTCGCGTGCAATAAAAATAAAGTCGATAGCACAGATTTTATTTCCGCCAAAGGCGCAGCTGGAGAGCAAGTACACATATATAAAAGACAAACCATACTTAATCCCTGCCGCATGGATACATAGGATAATATCAAATATAAGAAAAGTAAGAGAGAAAACATCTGAGATTAAAGATGTTGTTTCCATGAATGATGAAGATATAAGAGAATTAAATGTTTTATACAAAAATATAGGGTTATAAGGTGTACGTTATGAGGCGTGAGGGATTGCAGACCGTAGAGCTTGCCGCGGCAGTTCTGGCAGGCAAACAGCTGAATAAAGATGAATACAGCGAAACCGATTGGGAGTATTTATATAAGTTTTCATGCTTTCACGGAGTTTCCGGTTTGGTTGCTTACGCCTTGAATGATTTTAAGAATATTCCGCAGAATGTGATTCACGCCTTTGAAAATGACCAAAACTGGATTATTTACCGTGATGCAAGACAAACCGCTGTGATAACAAAGCTTTTAAACGAATTTGAAAATAATCATTTTTCGGCAATGCCGCTTAAAGGATATTGGATTAAGCCGCTTTATCCGATGCCGGAGCTTAGAAGCATGGGAGATATTGATATTTTGATAAAGCGGGAGGAATACTCTGAGATTAACAAAGTGCTTATGGACGGTGGCTGTAAGTATATTCAGGAAAGTGCACATGAGTATATATATACGCATCCTGCGGGAATAAAAATTGAACTTCATAAATCACTTGTTCCGTCATACAACACGGAGTTATATAATTATTACGGTGACGGATGGAGATTTGCGGTCAGAGAGAGAGGCTGTGAATATATATATAAAATGACGGATAGGGATTTTTATGTATATATAGTTGGTCATGCCGCAAAACACTATTTGAACGCGGGTTTTGGAATAAGACAGGTTGCGGATTTGTTTGTAATGAAGAATAAAATTAAGTTCAGTGAAGCTGATTTGGAATATATAAATGTTCAGCTTGAAAAGCTTGGACTTGCGGTTTTTTACAAAAAACTGTCTGTGCTTGCAGAAAAATGGTTTGATATGAAAGAACTGTCTGAGGATGTATCGGAAATGGAGGAATATATACTGAAAAGCGGCGTTTACGGAGCAGAAGAACATAAACGGATTTCCGAGATTTACCGAGCTTCTGCCGACTGCAGTTATACAAAGGCAAAATATAAAATTGTTTTTTCCTAAATTAAAGAATATGAAAAGCAAATATCCGAGGCTTGAAAGTCACAGACTGTTATATCCGTGGTATGCGGCAAAGCGATTATTGTCTATAGTTTTTATTAAAAAAGAGAAGTTGTCGGCTGTTTCCGATAGATTAGTATCGGATTCTGAGGTGGAGAAGTATGCAAGCCACTGGGAAAGTCTTGGAATAAAAAAGACACTGTAAAATCGGAGGATGAATATGAAGATACTGATTACGGGTGCAAATGGGTTTGTAGGTAAGAATCTTGTAGCTCAGCTTGAAAACATAAAACTGGGAAAGGCAAGAAACTATGATTTGTCAAATGATCTGACAATTTATAAATATGATATTGACACTCCGCCTGAACTTTTGGACGTATATACAAAAGACTGCGATTTTGTATTTCATCTTGCAGGTGTAAACCGTCCAAAGGATGAAAAGGAGTTTATGGAGGGGAATTTTGGATTTACCTCTGTATTGCTGGATAAATTAAAGGAAAGCAATAATAAAGCTCCGGTGCTTATAACTTCATCTATACAGGCTGCGCTTGATAATCCGTACGGAAGGTCAAAAAAAGCCGGCGAAGATTTGATGTTTGAATACGGAAAGAGCAACAATGTCAAGGTGCTTGTATACAGATTGCCGAATGTGTTCGGCAAATGGTGCAGACCAAATTATAACAGCGCTGTTGCAACGTTCTGCAATAATATAGCCAATGATTTGGATATAACAGTAAATGATCCTGAGGTTGTGATGAATCTTGTTTACATAGATGATGTGGTTGATGAATTTATCGCAGCATTGATGGGAAACGAAAACAAAGACGGCGAATACTGCGGTATACCGATTGTGCATACGATAAAGCTTGGCGAGATTGTCGACTTACTTTATGGGTTTAAGGCTCAGCCGGAAAAGCTTGTTATGCCGGAAATCCCGGAAAACTCGTTTACCAAGAAGCTGTATTCAACGTATCTTTCGTATCTGCCAAAGGAAAAGGTGTGCTTTCCCTTGAAAATGAACAGGGATGACCGCGGCTCGTTTACAGAGCTTTTGAAAACAGAAAAGTGCGGACAGATAAGCGTCAATATTTCAAAACCCGGAATTACAAAGGGACAGCACTGGCACAATACAAAATGGGAGTTCTTTATAGTGGTATCCGGACACGGACTTATACAGGAAAGAAAAATAGGTACTGATGAGGTGCTTGAATTTGAGGTAAGCGGCGATGAGATTAAAGCGATTCATATGCTGCCCGGATATACGCATAATATAATAAATTTAAGTAAGACAGAAGATCTTGTTACGGTAATGTGGGCAAATGAACAATTTGATCCGTCAAAGCCGGATACATATTTTGAAGAAGTCTGAAAGGAGATTAAGAATGAATAAGCTTAAACTTATGACAATAGTCGGCACTCGCCCGGAAATAATACGTCTGTCTGCCGTTATAAAAAAGTGCGATAAGTATTTTGATCAGATTCTTGTCCATACGGGACAAAACTATGATTATGAACTAAACCAGGTGTTCTTTGACGATTTGGGGTTAAGAGCGCCGGATTTCTATCTCAATGCGGTAGGAAGTGACTTGGGTGAAACGGTCGGCAATATTATTGCAAAATCATACCGCCTTATGACAGAGCAGAACCCGGATGCGCTGTTGATTCTTGGTGATACAAACTCCTGCCTGTCGGCAATTTCGGCAAAGAGACTGCATATTCCTATATTTCACATGGAGGCGGGAAACCGCTGTAAAGATGAATGTTTGCCTGAGGAAACAAACCGCAGAATAGTTGACATAATTTCAGATGTCAATCTTGCGTATTCCGAGCACGCAAGACGCTATCTTGCCGAATGCGGATTGCCTAAGGAACGTACATATGTAACAGGCTCACCTATGGCGGAGGTATTACATTCAAATTTTGACAAAATAAGAGAGAGCGATGTGCTTGGCAGACTTGGGCTTGAAAAGGGCAAATATATTTTACTTTCTGCCCACAGAGAGGAAAATATTGATACGGAATCAAATTTCTTTAATCTTATGAATGCTGTAAATGCTATGGCAGAAAAGTACGATATGCCGATATTGTACTCGTGCCATCCAAGAAGCAAAAAGTTTATAGAGCAGCGTCATTTTGTGTTTGATAAGAGAGTAATACAAAACAAACCGTTAGGCTTTCACGATTACAATCACTTGCAGATGAACGCCTTTGCAGTTGTGTCCGACAGCGGAACCCTGCCTGAGGAGAGCAGTTTTTTCCTGTCTGTGGGAAACCCATTCCCGGCGATTTGTATACGCACAAGTACAGAACGCCCGGAGGCATTGGATAAGGGAAACTTTATTCTTGCGGGAATAACCAAAGAACAGGTGCTGCAGGCTGTCGATACAGCTGTGGAAATGAACAAAAACGGTGATTACGGAATACCAGTTCCCGATTATGCGGAAGAAAATGTATCAACAAAGGTAGTAAAGATTATTCAGTCATACACCGGAGTTGTAAATAAAATGGTATGGAGAAAGTATTAAAATGAGCAGTACGGAAAAAACAGCGCTTATTATGGAGGGCGGCGCAATGCGCGGAATGTTTACAGCCGGAGTAACGGATGTTATGATGGAAAACGATATTACGTTTGACGGCGCTGCCGGTACTTCTGCCGGCGCAGCATACGGCTGTAACTTTAAATCGCATCAGATTGGGCGCGTTATAAGATATCATAAAAAATACTGCCGTGACCGCAGATTTGCAAGCTTGTGGTCGCTGTTTAAAACCGGTGATTTGTTTGGAGCGGACTTTTGTTATTATGAGATTCCGGATAAGCTTGATAAATTCGACAGAGAAACCTTTAAGAATTCGCCTATGGAGTTTTATGTTACATGCACCGATATAGTAACAGGCAAGCCTGTGTATCACAGATGCGACAATGCGGATAAAAACGATATAGAATGGATGCGTGCTTCGGCATCTATACCCATGGCAGCGGAAATAGTCAAAATTGACGGAAAGCTTTTGCTTGACGGAGGAATGACAGATTCAATCCCTGTGAGGTTTATGAAGAATCTTGGATATGACAAGAGTGTTGTAATATTAACTCAGCCTTTTGGGTATATAAAAAAGAAGAATAATATGATACCGCTTCTTAAAATCAAGTACAAGGAGTATCCGAATCTTATAAAGGCGCTGAAAAACAGACATATAATGTATAATGAAACCTTAAAATATATAGAGGAACAGGAAAAAGCAGGAAGACTGCTTGCGATACGTCCGCCCGAAGCATTGGAAATAAAGCATGTAAGCCATAAGCCTGAGGAACTTGAGAGAGTATATCAAATCGGAAGAAAGGTTTGTGCAGAAAATTTGCAGAGAATTAAGGACTTTTTAATTACAGAGCATACCGGACCTAAACTGATGAAATAGCGCTGTTAAAAAAAGGTTAAACTTTGATTGTTTTTCTTGACACAAGGAAAAAAATGTGTTAAAATGTTTAATCATGTTTAAGGCAAGTAAAGCTCAGCTGCTTTATATACCCTGCATAAAATATATGTTTCATACGGCTTGAATTTAATTAAATCTGTATTTTTGCCATACGGCTGAAATAAAAAATATTAAGAGAGAGGTTTTATGTATGAAGAAATTAGTTAAGATTACGAGTTCAGTCATTTTAATTGCTATGCTTGCACTGTGTCTTGCGGGCTGCGGTGCCGGTACAGGAACAGGCAGCAGCGGTGCCGGTACAGGAACAGGCAGCAGCGGTGACGGAAATTCTCAGGCTGTTATTAAAATAGGCGGAATCGGTCCTATAACCGGTCCGGCAGCTATCTATGGACAGGCTGTTAAGAACGGTGCTGAAATTGCGATTGATGAAATCAATGCAAAAGGTGATCTTAAATTTGAACTTAAATTTCAGGATGACGAGAATGATGCCGAGAAGGCAGTAAATGCATACAACAACCTGAAGGACTGGGGTATGCAGATTTCTATGGGTACAGTTACAACACAGCCGTGTATTGCTGTATCGGGTGAAGTCGATTCTGACGGAATTTTTGCTTTAACTCCTTCAGCTTCTTCTACAGATGTTATAAATGGTAAAACTCATATGTTCCAGATGTGCTTTACAGATCCTAACCAGGGTGTTGCTTCCGCAAAGTATATCAAAGATCAGAACCTTGGTGAGAAGATTGCTATTATCTACAATAACTCAGATGCATATTCTACCGGTATTTATCAGAAGTTCCAGTCTGAAGCTGAAACTCTCGGACTTAACATAGTTTGCGTAAAGACATTTACCGATGATTCCGCAAATGACTTTACCTCACAGCTGAACGAAATCAAAGCTGCAGATGCTGATTTGGTATTCCTGCCGATTTATTATACACCTGCATCAATGATTCTTAATCAGGCAAATAAAATGAAGTATGAGCCTAAGTTCTTCGGCGTTGACGGTATGGATGGTATTTTGACACTTGAAGGCTTTGACAAGAGTCTTGCAGAGGGCGTTATGCTCCTTACACCGTTTACCGCTGATGCAGAGGATGAACTGACAAAGAACTTTGTTCAGAAGTATACAGAGAAGTTTAATGAAACTCCTAACCAGTTTGCAGCTGACGGCTATGATGTTATCCACGCTATATATGAGGCTTGTAAAAAGGGCGGAATTACTGCTGATATGAAAGCTGATGCTATCGGTACAAAGCTTATTGAAGTATTTACAGGCTCTGATTTTAAGATTGACGGTCTTACCGGTACAGAAATGACATGGTCTGAGAGCGGTGAGGTTTCAAAAGAGCCTAAGGGTATGGTTATTAAAGACGGCGTATACGTTGGTATGTAATTTTAATATTCAGAGGGGCGCTGCACGCGCAGCGCCTCGTTTGTGATTTCTACATAGGGATTATCTAAACTGACGGGAAAGGAATTGTATTTGTATGACTTTTATTTCAAATTTAATTAACGGAATAAGTCTCGGAAGTGTTTATGCAATTATTGCACTTGGATACACAATGGTGTACGGCATAGCAAAGATGCTTAACTTTGCTCATGGCGATGTAATAATGATTGGCGCGTATATGTCATTTTGTGCAACATCATATCTCAATCTGCCGCCGATTGTGTCTATTGTAATTGCGGTTATTGTATGTACTGTTCTGGGCATTGCCATAGAAGGATTGGCATATAAACCGCTGAGAAAGGCATCCTCACTGGCTGTTTTGATTACAGCTATCGGCGTCAGCTATTTTCTGCAGAATGTTGCATTGCTGATATGGGGAAGTGCACCGAAAACATTTAGTACAGTTGTTTCTTTCGGTTCGGTTTCACTGTTTGACGGTTCTTTGATCATTACGTCTGAGGCGATAGTTACGGTAATAACCTGTATTGTGATTATGATTGCTCTTATGCTGTTTACAAAGAACAGCAAGCTTGGTAAGGGAATGCGTGCCGTTTCTGAGGATAAAGACGCAGCCGAGCTTATGGGTATAAACGTAAATGTTACGATTTCCGCAACATTTGCTATCGGAAGTGCACTTGCAGCTATTGCCGGTGTTTTGCTTTGCTCTGCATACCCGGTTCTTGTGCCGACAACGGGTTCTATGCCCGGTATAAAGGCGTTTACCGCTGCAGTGTTTGGCGGAATCGGCTCGATTCCCGGTGCAATGATAGGCGGTATATTGCTTGGAATAATAGAGATATTCAGCAAAGCTTATATATCCACTGCTTTATCGGATGCAATAGTGTTTGCGGTTTTGATCATTGTTTTGCTTGTTAAGCCGACCGGTATACTCGGCAAGCAGAT
>CAJLFL010000091.1 GCA_905205855.1 uncultured Eubacteriales bacterium
TGGCGCTGTGCGTGAGTCTGCTCTGGCAATGGCGGTATACGCCGCAGCGGCGTATCTGCTGAGGGTGACGGAGATTTACGGCTGTATTAAATTTATATCAAAAAGGCAGGGTGAGCAATGAAGGATACAGTAGGATGCTTTGAGGCGCTGTGGGCGTATATCTGGAATATGATATGCCAAAGCAAAATTTATTGGCTTTTAAGAAAAATATATGACGGCATATCCGGCGCGTGGCGGCGCAGCCGTATAACGAGCTTTTTCCGCCGTGAAAATTTTTCGTCCGAGGTTCTCGGCAAAAGCGTAACGGGACGATTGTTCAGACTGCCGTTTACTTTGCTTGACCGGCTCAGACTGAGCATCGGACAGCGGTTTAAAGCAGCCTTGGACAAGAGCGTGATTGTACGTCTTTGCAACATATATCTGCAAAATATGCTTGCGCTTAATCTGCGCTTTATAGGATTTATTATAACGGGTGCAAGCGCAGGAATAATAATCGGCGGAATAATAAACTTCGGAAAAACCAACGGAATTTGGTTTATAATTGCCGCTGCCGGCGTTTTGCTTTCGCTCTGTGATGTCAATATCACTGCCTGGCTGAGGCACTCGGTCTTTGTAAGGTTTATTTGCAGCGCGCTGGGTATACAGAGCAGCTTTGAATGGTATGATTCAAAAGCAACAGAGGGAAAATCCCGTCTGGCTCTTGCTGCGGCGGCGGGGCTTGTATGCGGAGCGGCAGGAGTAATGGGCGGTTCTGCACTGCTCGGAGCGGCAATGATTTTGGGGCTTCCCATATTCTTTTTGCTTATATCAAAACCGGAATTCGGCTTGTTCTGCATTGTGTTTGCGGCACCGATAGCTCCAACAATGGCAATGGCGGCGCTGTCAATGCTTACGCTGTTTGCACTGATAGTAAAAAGTATAATTACTCCGGACTTTAAATGGCATTTTGACGGTCTGGGATTTTTGATTATGGTGTTTATCGCAGTGTATCTGATAGCCGGAATAACCTCATTTGCTCCTAAAAAGAGTCTTAGCATATGGGTAATATATCTGGTTTTTGCTTCAGCATATTTTATTGTGATAAATCTGATAAACAATAAAAAACAGCTCGGAAATCTGCTTACGCTGTTTGTTGTTTCGGGACTGCTTGTCTGCCTGTACGGAATTGCACAGTATGTGTTCGGCTGGGATACGGCACAGGCGTGGATGGATGAGGAGATGTTTACCGATATAAAAATGAGGATATATTCCACGCTCGGCAACCCTAATGTTCTGGGAGAGTATATACTACTTGTTTTGCCGGCTTCGATAGGGCTTATGTGGACAAGGAAGGGAGCGCTGCAAAAGATAGTTTATGCCGGTATATCGGTGGTTATGTTTGCGGCTCTGATTCTTACGTTTTCAAGAGGGTGCTGGCTCGGACTGATTGCTGCTGCAGCGATATTTATAACTTTTGCCGCAGGAAAGCTTTGGGGACTTGCTCTGATAGCTCTGCCGGTTCTGCCGGCAATTCTGCCTGAGAGTATAATAAACCGCTTTACAAGCATAGGTGATATGAAGGATTCCTCGACTTCTTACCGTGTGTATATCTGGATGGGAACTCTGGCAATGATAAGAGATTTTTGGGTTTCCGGCATAGGTATGGGTTCTGAGGCGTTTACGGAAATTTATCCGTTTTATTCGTACAGCGGAATCGTCGCGCCGCATTCGCACAATCTGTTTTTACAGATTATAGTAGAGTCAGGCGTAGGCGGCATAGCGGTATTTTTACTGATTCTTATAATGTTTTTAAAAAAGATGATGACCGGCTGGCAGTACGGCGGCAAGAGCAATCCGGCTTCGGTTATGATAACTGCTTTGTCTGCCGGCGTTTGCGGATTTTTGCTTCAGGGAATGTTTGACAACTGCTTTTATAACTACAGAGTGCTGCTTGTATTCTGGTGCGTTATCGGAATGGCGGCTGCGTGCGTCAAGGTTTTGAAAAAGGGGGATGAGTTGAATGATTAAGGTTATAGAGGTTTCCTCCGATTCCAATATAGGCGGCGCCGGAAAGTGTATACTTACTTTTTTAAAAACCTTTGACCGTTCTGAATTTGAGGTTGAGGCAATAGTGCCGACGGGCAGTCTGCTTAAACCGGAAATCGAGAACTTAAAGGTCAAGGTATTTGAGACGGAAAACCTTGCGGAAAAATCTCTGGATTTCAATGCGATAATCAGACTCAGGCATATGTTTAAATACTTAAAGCCGGACGTTGTTCATACTCATGCGAGTATGTCGGCAAGAATAGCGGCATGGAGTATGGGCATACCGGTCGTTTACACACGGCACAGCGTTTTTCCTCAGTCAAAAAAGCTGACAAGCTTTCCGGGAAAGCAGATCAACGGCTTTATAAACAACATGACGGCGGACAGAATTATCGCCGTGGCTGAGGCGGCAAAGGATAATCTGACCGAAACCGGTATAGACGTGCGCAAGATTAAGGTGATATTAAACGGTGTTGAACCGCTTGCTCCGGCAACGGCAGAGCAAACAGGAAAGCTGAGGATGCTGTATCATATCCGTCCGGATGAAAAGGTAGCGGTTATGGCTGCGCGGCTGAATGAGGTAAAAGGACATAAATATTTTATCGAGGCTGCGGCGCGGCTGAAAAAAGAGGGAATTAAAGCAAAGTTTTTGATTGCCGGTACGGGTGATATGGAGGAGAGCCTTAAAAAGCAAATATCTGACAATAATCTTGAGGATTATGTTATAATGATGGGCTTTGTCAAGGATGTTACTCAGCTGATGACACTTATGGACGTACAGGTAAACTGTTCGTTCGGAACCGAGGCAACAAGCCTTGCGCTTCTTGAAGGAATGAGCCTCGGCAAGCCTGCTGTTGTATCTGAGTTTGGCGGAAATCCGGGCGTAATAACAGACGGTGTAAACGGCTTTATTACTCCGATACATGATGTCAATACGCTGACCGAAAAGCTGCGCCTGCTATTTACGGATGATAAGCTTTACGGAGTGATGTCGGAAAACTGCAGAAAGGTATACAGCACAAAGTTTACAGCCGAGGCAAATACACGCGCGGTTGAAGCCGTATATAAAGAGGCGGCAGCCAAAAGGAAGAATAATAAACGGAAGGAACGTGAAAAAAATGAAGATTAAGTTTAATTCTATAGACCTGTTGATTATTATTTTGCTGATTGCCGTAACGGCAGCCGGAGGGTGGTTTATGACAAACCGAGGAAAGCAGTCGGCGCTGTCAAGCAATAAGACTGTTGAAGTAACGGTTGAGCTTACCGATAAGGACAAGGCTTTTACGGAGCTTCCGAAGATAGGCGACCAGGTTGTCCTCGGTGAAAAGGTCAAGATGAACGCTGTTGTAACAAAGGTTGATATAAAAAACGCAACTATGCTCGGATACGATACGCTTGGCGGAAGAATACTTGACAGTGAAATTCCGGAGCATTATGATGTTCAGATTACCGTGCAGGCACAGGGGTCGGAATCTCCCGGCGAAGTCACGATAAACGGCAACGGTGTGCGCGTAGGTATGGGAGTTGCAATGAAGGCAAAAGACTGGTCGGGTTATGGCTATGCCCTGGCAGTCGAAACACTTTAGGAGGTGTCTGCAATGAAAAAGGACGGAAAACTGTTCGGTAAAATCAGTATAATAGATATTGGTGCTATAGCTTTGGTCATATTGCTTGCGTTTGGAGTATATTTAAAATTCTTCAATACATCGCAAAGCGATAAGTCATTCAGCTTGTCACAGAACTTTAAGTGTGTTGTCAAGGTAAAGAATTTAAGAAGTTGTACGGTCGATGCGCTTGCAAAGGGTGGCTCTGTATATGACAGCGTTACTAAGGAGTATATAGGTGAGATTTTGGGTGTGACCTCAGAGCCGGGTGAAAATAAGGTGTCAATGGCAGACGGTACTTATAAGGTGGTTCCGGTCGAAAACAGATATAATGCATATGTTACTATTGAATTTTCCGGCAAGGAATCGGCGCTTGGCTATTATACTGATACAAATAAACAGCTCAGCGCAGGCTCTACGCTGAATATGAACGCCAAGTTTGCAAAATGTGACGGCGTTATCGAAAAGGTAGAAAAAGAATAGAAAAAATGTGTAAGCAAAAACAAAAACCGCCGAATTTCGGCGGTTTTGTTATATTGGAGGAGAGGATGGGATTCGAACCCACGGTACGCTATAAACGTACACAGCATTTCCAATGCTGCGCCTTAAACCATCTCGACCACCTCTCCATGGGTGTCTTAAAACGGCACTATGATAGTATACCACATTTTTCTGAAAAATCAAGAGTAAATTAAAAAATTTTTTACTTTTTTAAAAAATAACGGTATAAAGTCATACGTTTTGCCAATAATAGCCATATAAACGGAGGTGCGCTTATGAAGGACAAGCAATCTAAAAAAGTGGTTATTATAAATGATATAAATTCCGATACAATAGAACGTGCAATACTGATTTTAAGAGATGCCGGTATGGCTCAGCCTGTGCCGCAAAACAGCGGAATTGTTGCCGAAGCGCAGAATGTAATAAATTCGTATATACGCGTTACGGAAAAAAGCAGGTACGCTTATCCGGAACTTAATTCAAAGAAAAGTGCCCGACGCCGCGGCAGCTGCCGTCGTATCATCTATGCACTGAGCGCTCTTGCGGCATTCTTTGCGGTGGGATACTTTATTTTAAATATTTTGAGCGGTTTTTTAATAAATATTTAAAAAAATAGAATTCTGTTACGGGTTTCGACAAGATAATTGGAAAATTATGGTTATAATATCTCTGTAATTTTTACGGAGGTGCAGAGATGAATAATCTAAAGGAACTGAAAAAAACAGAAATGGTACTGATACCTGTTGACGGCGGAAAAAGAAAAAAACACGAGCGTACAAAGGTTTCCGCTGCGGAGGCAGCGATAAGAATAATTGGAATCCCGGCGGCAAGGGCAATGCCGTTTGCCGGCACGGCGCCGTTCGGACTTGCCTTTCTTGCGATGGAAAGACGGTTTTCGGTACAGAGTCTTATATCGTTTTTGATGGCGGCAATCGGGTATATTTCCATAGGGGAGCTGTCGGCGTTAAGATACATAGGTGCGTGTCTGATGTATATGGGCTTTTTATTCTTTGTCGATAAGGAGGAGCTGCCGCTTAAAACTGCTGCTGCGGCAGCGGCAGGTATGATGGCGCTGGCGGATGCCGCGGCAATACTCTGGAGCGGTGTGTCGGCAGAAATTTTAATAACTGCGGTTTTTGATATGGCGCTGACTGTCCTTGGTGTGCTTGTTTTTGACAAGGGCAAGCTGCTGATAAAGGATGACGGTATAATTACGCATATGCCATCCTCTGAGGAAAAAAGAAGTGTGTGTATAATAGCAGGGATAACTATCCTCGGCTTTCAGGGGCTTCCGTTATTCGGAGGGTTTTCCGCGGCAAACTTTCTGGGGTATGTGCTGCTTGGCATGGCGGCAATTTCTGGCGGACTGCTCAGCGGAGTAATATTTGCCCTGGCGGTTGGGGTGCTTTTGGGACTTCAAGGTGATTTGATGTCGTATACCGCGGTGTTTGGTATCTGCGGACTGACCTGCGGTCTTGCGGGACGTTACGGAAAGTATGCAGCGGCAGCGGCTTTGGCACTTTCAGGAGCGCTTTTATCGCTTTATGCGTTTGGAGCAGGCGGAGAAGTCATAAGAATTTATGAGGCACCTATAGCGGCGGCGGTTCTTGTCTTTCTGCCAAACCGTGTATTCGGTGCGGTAAAAAGATTTACCGATTTTGGCTTTGAGATAGTAGACGCCGACAATCCGTATAAGGAGTATATCAGAGCAAGGCTTGATATGACTGCGGACTCGTTTATAAAGCTGTCAGATACCTTTATGCAGCTTTCAGACAAGAAAAACAGCGTTGATATGCAGGATATAGCCTTTCTTTTTGATACTGCGGCGGATAGGGTATGTAAAAACTGTGCGATGGTAAAAGAATGTTGGAAACGGGATTTTAATGCTACATATAAAACAATGTTCAAGCTGCTTGAGATTATGGAAATCAAGGGTGGACTTGAAGAAGCTGATATAGAAACGCGGTTTGCCGCAAGATGTCTTAATCTCAGACAGCTTATAAAAGAGCTTAACAGATTGTTTGAGATATATAAGATAAACCGTGTCTGGAAAAATAAGCTGTGCGAAAACCGCGAGTTGACAGCGGAGCAATTTAAAGGAGTTGCTGATATTCTGAAACAAATGTCGGAGGAGTTTGAATCGGAAACCTCATTTGATAACATGGCGGCAGACGAGATAAAGTGCAGACTTTCCGATAAGGGCATACAAGCGGCGGAGGTATGTGCGGTTATGCTCCGCCGGCATAAAACCGTGCGCCTGACGGTAAGAAAGAACACGGATTGTGGTGTGATACCGGGAGTTTTAAAAAGCGTACTCGGCGGAGCATTTGCCTGTGCCTGTGCTCCGATGGAAGCAGACGGAGAGTATATAACGCTGAGATATAACGAGGCGCCGGACATGAGTATTGAGGCAGGAATCTCTTGCAGCGGCAAGAATGAGGAGTGCGGTGATTCTCATATACTTAATTCGCTGCGCGGCGGCAAATTTCTTGCTACAATCAGTGATGGTATGGGAACGGGACATCCGGCAAGCCGTGAGAGCGGCGCTATTGTAGAGCTTCTTGAAAGATTTATGGACGCAGGCTTTGACAAAACAACGGCGGTAAAGCTTATAAATTCCGTTATGGTAATGAAGTCGGCAGGAGATGCGTTTGCAACGGTTGATATGTGTATGATAGATTTATACAGCGGTGAGGCGGAGTTTATTAAAAACGGAGCGGAACCAAGCTATATAAAGCGTTCCGGCGGAACAGAAACGGTAAGAGCGGCCTCACTGCCTGTCGGTGTGGTTTCGGATGTGGAAATCGAAAGCTTTGCCCATAAGCTGGGATACGGAGATACAATAGTAATGGTAAGTGATGGGCTTGAAATAAAGGAGGGGCATGAAGGCTGGCTGAGGAGTACAATCGCCGGCGCAAATCCGGATATGCCTGTTCAGGAACTTGCCGATATGTTGATGGCAAAATCAATAACACTTAAAGGCGGCGAGGCGGATGACGATATGACGGTGGTTGTGCTCAGAATGTGCAGACATACGGGAGCCGAATCCGGTGTGTCGTGTAATTAAAAAATTAAGGCTGTTTAAAAAGTCATGTGGCTTTTTTAACAGCCACTTTTTTTGAAAAAAAGATTGCAGTTTTCACCAAAATGTGATAAAATTTGATTTGGGCTGATTTTTATTTTCAAACCGGTTCAAATTAAGAATAGGAAAAATAAAAAACTAATAAAATATTTCCGG
>CAJLFL010000092.1 GCA_905205855.1 uncultured Eubacteriales bacterium
TTGACAAAAAATGAAATGTTTAAAGATAAAGTACAGCAATTAATAAAAAATATGCCAAACGGCAGTGATGACAGTACAGGTGCGGAGACTTCTCCGTACAGGACGATTGAAAAAGCGGTTTCTGCAGCAAAGTCTGAAACCGGGCAGACTGAGATAATACTGCGCGGTGGCAGATATGAAGTAAGTAAGACAATAAATCTCGGCAGTGATTGCTCAAACCTTAAATTCGCTGCCTATCCGGGCGAAAAGCCTGTTATCAGCGGCGGAAAGACAATAAATCCGAAAGAAATGTATAAGCTGGCAGATGATGAAATGCTCAAGCGCCTTAAACCGGAGGCACGAGGATATGTTTACAATATAAATCTGCGCGAATGTTCAATTACCGATTTTGGCAGAATGCAGAGGGTAGAGCGGCATAATCAGACAACATGGGACGCACCATCATTTCTTACAATCAACGGTGAAATTATGCCTCGTGCACAGTGGCCGAACGGCGGATATACTAAAATTCTGGCGGTTAATAAGGATCAAAGCGGTCGGCCTGTTCTGAGCCTGGAGGATGACAGAGCAAAAAACTGGAGCAGTATAAAGGATGTATGGATGTATGGGTGCTTTAGCCGTGAGTATGCGGATGATTCCATGAATCTTGACGAATATAATGCTGAAACAGGCGAATATACACTGCGATATGACCTGATTCTCGGAGCGGCAGAGGGCGGAAACTGTAAGTTTGTTAACGTTTTTGAGGAGCTTGATTCTCCGGGAGAGTGGTATGTAGACACAGATACGGGTATGCTGTATTTGTATACCGACAACATAGACGGTATTGAGAGTATGACATATGTGACAAAAAGCGGTTCTTTGTTTAATATAGAAAATACGTCCGGAATCTCATACAGCGAAATTACATTCTCTGAAACCTGCGGCAGTGCTGTGATAATCAGAAACAGCAGCGGCATAAGCTTTGAAAAATGCGAATTTTATGATATAGGAAATGAGGCTGCAAATTTATACAGCAGTATAGGATGCAGCTTTAATGATTGCTATATACATGATACGGGCAAGGGCGGAATTTTTATCAGCGGCACAGGCAGAAGCGGTTTAACGCCGAACGGAAATGTTATTGACGGCTGTCATTTTGAAAGATTTGCCGTTATAGGCAAAAGGTATTCTCCGGCTGTCAGCTTGATGGGCGTCGGCGATGTTTTAAAAAACAGCACAATTCACGACTCACCTCACAGTGCTGTGCTGTTTGGCGGTAATAATAATATTATAGAAAACAATGATATTTATGACGTAGTGAAAGAAACCCTTGACGCCGGTGCAATTTATGGCGGAAGAAGCTGGATGAGCGGTGGAAACACTATCAGATACAACTTTATTCACGATATGCCGTACAGTAATGTCGAATATGCGGTATCAGGTGTCTATCTTGATGACAACATGGCAGGAATTAAGGTGTACGGAAACACCTTCAGCCGTGTGAATAACGGAGTATATATGCATTCGGCATGCTATTGTGATATATATAATAACCTTTTTACAGAGATAAACAAAAATGCAGTTTATCTGACAAATCTTGACGGTATGTCCAAAGCGTCGCTTGATTATGAAAACAGAAAGATCAAAAATGCAAATTTAAAAGAATTATATAACAACATATGTGAAGATGTACTTAGCGAAGCCGGAACGGGTAATGATACAGACACAGCGCAAAAGATTGATGAGAAATTTAAGGATGAAATGAGCCGTAAAGGTATTTATTCCAAAATGGCGGATGTTATAGCGGATTACTTTAAAAAATATGATTCCGAAAATGAGGTATTGAACAATGAATACCCATATCTGAAGAATATGTTAAATTGTGACAATCCGGTAGCGCCGAAGAATAATAATATAACCAATAACCTTGTGTATAAGGGCAGCGGCGCGGATAAAATTAAGACTCAGGGATATGCGGCTGATTTAAGCAGTTTTTCAGCTAACAGCGAAGTGGCAGAGGAACTTGCGTATACCACAGATTCGCCCGTGACAGTTGCTGACGGAAGCGTTATAAGCAGCGTGTTTAAGGATGGCTTCGGCGGTTTGGATATAACGCACAGCGGAAGTCAGAGCATCAAGCATGACAGAAAAAACTTCAGGATACTTTCTCCTGTAAACTCAATGAATAATGTTGCGAAAAATGATGTCTTTCTGACATGGGAAATAATTTCGGGCGCGGATGAATATAAGGTTGAGCTTGCTGCAGACAGAGGAATGAAGGATAACATATATACCGCTTTTGTGAGCGAGTCATATATCCGCCTTGATAATATGGTTGAGTATGGAAAGACATATTACTGGAAGGTAACGGGCATATTCCATGATTTATACCGCGGCGGCAGAGGCGGTTGGCTGGATAATCAAAACGGCGTTCAGAGCTTTACAATAGAAGAAACCCCTGCTGAGTTGACACTGGATAAGGTTATTATAAGAAACAGCCGCGGAATAGAATCAAAGTCGATGCAGGAGGGCGAGCTAAACATTGTTGAGTTTACGGCTGCGGCTAAAAATTCTGACATCGGAGATTATACCTTTGAAGCGGTAAGCTTTGACAGCAGCGGAAACGAATATACAAAAGCAACGGTTAAGCTTAGCGTTAATTCAGACGGTGCAGAGGGCGGCATGGGAATTATTCTTCCGCAGGAGGCAAAACCGTATATGCTGCTTAAAGCGTTCAAGGATGGTGTAATTAAAAAGACTTGGAAAATAGATGAAAACTTGATTAGCTGGGGCAGCGGAATAAATGGAGTTCATATAAAAAGCGTTACTGTAAGGGATACAAACGGAAATAAATCGGATATGCCAAATGCGGCAGGCGGAACAATAGAAGTAGAGGTAGAGAATGATTCTGACAAAATGGCAGATCTGTTTGCCGCTGCAGCAGGATATTCAGATGATAATGAGCTTGTTTGGGCAGACAGCGAAAGTGTAAGCATTAAAAAAGGCTCAATCTATACGGCTATATTGAATATAGGAACGGTTGCGGGAACATTAAACAGACTTTTTATATGGAATAATCAGCTCAGTCCATGGCTGAGAGCAATAGACTTAAAGTAGAATCCGGAGGGCGGTTGAAATGAAAAAATTTAAAAGCTGTGCGGTATTATTTATCGGTGCGGTGATGACATTGAATGTACTATCCGTATCGGCGTTTAAGGCAGAGGCTGATAACAGTCTTAAAACTGTTACGATAAGCGGAGAAAGCGAGGCAGCTAAAAAGGTTACTGTTATGATTACTGCACCGCACTATACCGCGGCTGAGGTAACAGAGGAGAATGCTGAAGATACTTTGATTTGTATTGAGCAGACTGATGTTATAAAAAACGGCAGTGTCAGTGCGTATGACTTGGTTTATAATCTCGGCAGTGATTGCCGCTCCGGAATATACACGGTATATGTTTCAGAGTCGGGCAACAGAGAAGAAGCTACATTTGAGATAAGAAACGAGCAAAGAAGGAATACGGCGGAAACGCTTATAAAAAACGGAAGCAACATAAAAGATGTTCTTGACGAATATGCTGATGATCTGTCAATAGATGCAGGAAACATATACTTCGGACTGACAGCCGATGAAAAGAAAATCGTTGCAAAACAGATAGATACAAAAAACGATATTGTATATGAGTTTACAAATCAGTGTGAAAGAATAGAGGACATCAAATACTTTTGTGAAGGATTTAAAGAGGGAACCATAGAAAGGCTGACGAGTGACGCGGCGGTACTTGGTATCGGCGCGGTGGTAATGAATAAGTTTAATTCTCTTTCTGCGGCAAAAAAGGAAGCGTGTGCTTTGGCGTTTTGCAAGAAACTTTCGGCGGCAGATGTTCCGGCAGAATGTAACCTGGAAAAATTGCTGGAGGAAAGTATACCTGCGTCAACAGACAGCGGCAATAATACAGGAACCGCCGGCGGTACGCGCGGCGGAGGAGGCGGCGGTGGAATAAGCGCTCCCGCACAAGGCTTTAACGAGAATAACAAGCCAATGGAATCCGAGGAGGTTTCAACCGGCGTATTCTCCGACCTTGCAGGATATGAGTGGGCTGAGCCTGCGATTACCGCTTTGGTGAAAAAGGGAATACTCAATGGTAAAGGCGACGGAAAATTCTGTCCGGGAGATTATATAACGCGCGAGGAATTTGTAAAAATTCTGTGTTTGGCGTATGAAATTCCCGAAAGCACAGCAAAAATCGGACTGAAGGATGCAGATCCGGAGGCGTGGTACTTCCCTTATGTCAGCGGAGCATTCAATGCCGGATATGTAAGAGGCGTTGCCGGAGATATGTTTGGTGTCGGCCAGAATATTTTAAGACAGGATATGGCTCTTATGATATACCGCGTAATGGAAGCAGATCCGCTGCTTGAAATGTATGAGGCAGGAGGAAACCCGAATTTTGCGGATTGGGATTCGGTGAGCAACTATGCAAAAGACGCTATTGAAAAAATGGCAAAATGCAGACTTATAAAAGGAAATGAAAACGGTGAGTTTAAACCGCTTGATAATACAACCAGAGCAGAAGCGGCGCAGTTTGTTTATAATACGGTTTTTAAATAGGTGATTAAATGTTTGATATAAAAAAACTAACGCTGAAACAAAAGATAGGGCAGCTGTGTCAGGGAGTGCTGTCAACTGCAACCGAGGAGGATATAACCGCTCTTGTAAAAGAGGGAAGATTGGGCTCGTGTATACTTGCGGATAATTCTCTTGCCGGAAACAGTAAGCAAAGAAAAGCGTCGTCGGAGCTTGTAAACCGGGTACAGAAAGCTGCAATGGAAAACGGCGGTATACCTTTAATGTTTGCAAGAGATGTCATACACGGCATGAAAATAATATATCCGATTCCGCTTGGACTTGCCGCGTCATGGGATACAGCTCTGATCAAGGAAACAGCTGAGGCTATGTCTGAGGAAGCTTTTGAAAACGGAATAAACCTTGTTTTTGCTCCTATGCTGGATTTGGTCAGAGATCCCAGATGGGGGCGTGTGATAGAATCTCCGGGTGAGGATCCGTACCTCGGAGCGAAATTTGCAAAAGCAATGGTGGAGGGAATACAAGGTGAGGATTTAGCCGCTGCCGGCAATACTGCGGCATGCCTCAAGCATTTTGTAGGCTATGGCGCTGCAGAAGGCGGCAGAGATTATAATAAATCCGAAATAAGTGATTATACATTATATAATATGTATTTGCCGGCTTTTATGGCAGGAATAGACTGCGGTGCAGCAAGCGTGATGAATTCTTTTGGTGAAATCGGAGGAGAGTCTGTAAGCGCAAGCGAAAGAATATTGCGGCTGCTGCTTAAAGAAAAGCTTGGCTTTGAGGGTTTTGTAAACAGCGATTGGGGCAGTGTAGAACAGATAATGGACAGACAGCGTGCCGAAACACGTGCGGAAAGTGCATATCTTGCACTGAAAGCCGGAATAGATATAGAGATGGCAACAAAATGCTATGACGAAAACCTTGAAGAACTCGTAAGCAAAAATCCTGAGCTTGAAAAATACATAGATGAAGCGGTAAGCAGAATACTGAGGATTAAAGAAAGGCTTGGATTGTTTGGCAAGCCTTATGCGGAAATCGTACAGCCTGATGAAATCGAGAACAGAAGAAAAAAACGCCGTGCGCTGTCGTTAAGAGCTGCTGCGGAGAGTGCGGTACTGCTTAAAAATAATGGTGTTTTGCCGCTTGCCACAGACAGAAAGGTTATAGTTACAGGGCCGTTTGCCGAAGAAGTGAACAGTATAATGGGCGCCTGGGCGCCTGACGGCTTGGCAGACGAGGTCGTGACATTCAGGGCGGCAATGGAAAATGAATTTGAAAATTCTGTGTTTGTATCCGATAACCTGCGTGAGGCGATGTATGTCAAGGAGAGAAACTGTGATACGGTTATTCTTGCTCTGGGCGAACAGCGTTCTGTTACCGGTGAAAGAGCGGTAGTTGGTGAAATTGAGATATCAAAGGCACAGACGGATATTGCCAAAAGGTATAAGGAGCTCGGAAAAAAGGTAATCTGTGTTGTGTTTGCCGGCAGACCGATGTCCTTGACCAAGCTGCTGCCATATTCGGATGCGATATTGTTTATGTGGCATCCGGGAACAATGGGTGCTGCGGCTGCGGCAAAGCTTTTGAGCGGAGAGTTCAACCCGTGCGGAAAGCTGTCAATGACAATGGTTGCTTCAACGGGACAAATACCGTTGTATTATAACAATCCGCCTTTGCCGATACGGTGTGATGAAAATGATGTGGGTTATTATGGGGAACCGTATTTTCCAAGTTACTCCGATATACCATCGGTTCCGCTGTTTCCGTTTGGATACGGACTCAGCTATACCGGCTTTGAATATTCGGATTTAAGCTGTGATGTAAGTGAAATAAAGCTTAATGATTTAAAAAACGGAGCGTATTTTACAGTAAGAATAAATGTTAAAAATACAGGCAGCCGAGCGGGAAAAGAGGTAGTTCAGTGCTATATATGTGACAGGGTATCCGTATATTCCAGACCGATAAGAGAACTGAAGGGCTTTGAAAAAACAGAACTTATGCCGGGAGAGAGTAAAGAGGTCAGCTTTAAGCTTGGCTTTGACGAGCTTGGATATTATTATCCGGACGGTGAAAAGACAGTTGAGCCGGGAAACTTCAGGGTATTTGTCAGCGGAAGCTCTTATACCGATAATGAAACAGAAATTATTATTAAATAGTTTTATAGTCAAACTAAAAAAGGAGAGTTTAAAATGAAGAAAACTACAGCTGCTATTTTGATTATTTCGGTAATTTTGTCAACGCTGTGCTTTGGGGCAGTTTATGCAGACAGCAGTGATCCGTTTGCCGGCAAGGATACGGTAAATATAGCGTATATAGGCGGCTCAATAACCGAGGGATGGGGTGTGAACTCGGATTCTGAGTCGTGGGTTTCGAGAGTATCGGAGTATTTTAATAATAAATACCCGGATAAGACAATAAATCATTATAACGAGGGCATAGGCGGTACGGATTCTTTATTTGGATTTTATCGTCTTGAACAAGATGTAATACGCAAAAATCCGGATCTTATTTTTGTAGAATATGCGGTAAATGACGGATACCGTACACGTCCGGATGATTCAACCGAAAATACCAATAAGAAAAAAGCAGAGATTATCCGCGACATGGAGGGAATAGTCAGAGCGCTTTCGAGTATGCCGAATTCGCCTTATATAATATTTGTATACACAACACAGGATTACAGATATATGTATGATGACAATTCAGAAACACACCAGCTGGTAGCGGAGCATTACGGAATACCGTCC
>CAJLFL010000093.1 GCA_905205855.1 uncultured Eubacteriales bacterium
GCTTATGGGGTTGGCGCCGAAGGCGTCAGCCCCTATGACGGTTTTGCACAGCTTACGGGGGATGTACCGATTGACGATTTATATCCGGGGGAAGAGGTATATCTGATATACAGATTGGAGGAAAAGCTGCCTGCATACGGTGCGGAAATCAATATCAGCTATAACAGTGATATGCTCAGCTTTAAAAAAGCGGAGAGCCTTACCGGAATTGCAGAGGTAAAAGAGGTTTTGCAGGACAGCAAAAGCGGGAGCCTTACATATGCTTATACGCTGACCGGAAAGATACTGCCCGAAGTCAGAAAGGATATTGTACGTATAACATTTACGGCGCTTAAATCCGGAACGAGCAAGGTCTTGCTTAATTCATCAGCGCTTGTGCTTGTAAATGATGATAACCTTGACTATGTACGGCAGACAGATTCCGCCGATACAAATATAGTGATAAAAAGCCATGACCCTCAGCCGACTTCAAAGCCGAGTTACAGCGGCGGAGGCGGTGGCGGAGGCGGCACTTTTACAAAGCCAAAGCCAAGCGAAACACCCGTGCCGACAGAAAGTACAGAGCCGATACCTACCCCAAAACCGACAGAGAATCCGGGCACAAAGGATGAAGTATTTACGGACATCGGTGCGGTTGAATGGGCAAAAAATGCAATAACAGAGCTTAATAAAAAAGGAATTATCAGTGGCTATGACGGAAAATTCTTTCCGAATGACCTCATAACACGCGCAGAGGTATCAAAAATACTATGTAATGTGTTTGAACTTAAAAATATAGATGGAAAGTCAATAACCTTTACAGATGTAGATGAAAATGCGTGGTATGCCGATTGCGTTACAATAATGTTTCAAAACGGTCTTCTATCCGGAGAAAGTGCGGAAAAATGTATGCCTGAGCGTAATATAACCCGTGAAGAATTTGCTGCACTGGTTGGCAGAAGTTTATCTGTAAATGGATTTAGCTTTACAGATAATAGCGATAATACGGACAAGAAAACATTTGCGGATGAGAATAAAACCTCTGATTTTGCAAAGCCGTATATAGAAATATTATCCTCAGCAGGAATAATAAACGGTTACGGGGATAACACATTCAGACCTAAGGAAAATCTGTCCCGCGCCGAGGCGGCTGTCATGATACACAGGCTGGTATCATATACAGACCGGCAGAATAATCCGGACAAAACGGAGGATAACAGCTTATGAAAAGACTTGCTTTAATTCTTATTATGACAGTTACTGCTTTTGCCATGCTTTCGTTATATGCGGCGGCAAGCGGCAGCGATATGACGGACAGTGATGGCTTAACACAGCCGCAAACCAAAACAGACTATATAAAAAGCACAGTATTGTCCGATACCGAACTGATAACTTCCGGTGATACAAAAAATTCAGAAGATACAGAAGATAAAAAAGATTCGGAAGACGAAAAAGATGTTGATGATAACAAAGAACCCGACTGGATTGATTCATGTGAAACTTTGGATAAAATCTTTGGGATGCACAATATTTCACTGTGGAAGGTTCAGGAGGACGAGCTTTATAATATGCATGATGACAAGTATGTTTTAAGGCGTTCCGATAAGGCATATGATTCATGGCTTGTTTATGAAATTCCGTATGTAAAGTCCTTAAACGCAGTGATATATACCTGGGCAAAAAATGAATCAGAGCTTTATCTTTATACCTCGTCTGACGGAGAAAGCTGGACGGAATGTGAATTTGATGCGGATATACAGCGCGAAGCGGACAGATGGAGTAAGATTGTGTTTTCAAATAACGCTCTGTACGGCGTAAGATATGTAAAGCTTGTGTTTCCGTCCGTTGACGCGGAGCTTGATGATTGGTGGAATCCGTATCTCGGGGAGGTCAGCGCCGGGATAGGTTCGGCGGAGGCGGTTTCTGTCAAGACTGACGTTCCGTCAGAACTGACTGTACCGCGTTATGACAGTACGGTATATACCTTAAAGGCTGACGTTATCGATCAGCTTGGCGAGGTTATGGATATTCCTGTACGGTGGTCGGCAGAATCGCTGCCGGAGGGAGTACAGCTTACCGAAACAGGAGAACTTACCGTTGTGAGCGGCGCGGCTGAGGGAGCCGAAATACTCCTTACTGCGGCGGCAGAGTCGGACAGCCTGACCGAAACGCTGAGCACAGAGCTGAAAATCAGACTGAGAGCGTCACTGATGGGTGACACAAACTCAGATTTGAAAATTGATAATGATGACCTTGATTTTGCATTGCAAAGCTACGGCAAGACAGTGAATGACAGCGGCTGGACCGAAATAAGGCTTGCCGATATTGACGGCAATGGCATAATTGACATTATTGATTTGTCGTATATAGCGTATAATATAGAAGTACCGTCGGAAAATGACGAAAATTAAACGGAGGAAGCGCAATGAACCGCATAATTTCAGCAATTATTACCGCCTGTATTCTGATAAGCTGTTTTTGTCACGTATATGCGAAAGCAGACGGGATTGAGAATACCGAAGAAACCGTATACGGAGTTTTATATGATGACTGTACGGATTTTTCTGTTTCTTACGCTCACAGTGACGGTGTGTATGCCGATATAACGCCGGAGGAGGACAGGTATGCCTTTGATGATTATACGACGTTTATGCGTAAGGAGTCAACGGCAGAGTGGGTAGAATACCGCCTGCCTGTGGATTCTTACTTGGTGCTTCATACATACTTTAAGGAGAATGAGGAAATCTCTCATTTTAAGTTTTCATGGTCGGCTGACGGTGACACATGGCAGGAATTTACTCCGATAACCGAGGTAAAGCAGGTCGAAAGCTGGAAATGGATTCCGGTAATATACAATCTCAAAAAGGTTGATTCGACAGCTGAATATATAAGGGTTACCTTTGGCAACATAGGCGGAATGGTTACCTCGCCGAGAATAGCCGGAGTATATACACGTCCCGTAAATGCGGACGAAACCGGGTTTTCGGATTGTGTCGGAACGGAGTATTATGAGCCGACCGCCGTGCTGAAAAACCTTAATATTGTTTCCGGTACGGACGGGAGCCGTTATGAACCGCAAAGAGCGGTAACGCGTGCCGAATTTGCGGCGCTGACCGCAAATTTGATTGATATATCAAACGGAGCGGACAAGCCGGAATATCCTTTCGCAGATGTAGACGGTGACTGTGAATTTGCCGCGGCAATTAAGACACTTTATGATATGGGAATACTTCACGGCGCAGAGGACGGCTTGTTCTATCCGAATAACACCGTCACCTATGCCGAAGCGGTTAAAATTCTTGTTTCCGCATTTGGATATACGGATGCGGCAGAGGATGGTGGCGGCTATCCGACCGGATACATGCTTATGTCGTCAAGGCTCGGTATGTCTGACGGAATATCCGCCAAAGCTGATACAGAGATAACAAGAGGAGCTGCGGCAAAGCTGATATACAACAGTCTTGACGCAGAGCTTGCACAGCAGATAAAATACGGAGCGGATAAGACTTATGAGCGCAGCGGCAATACAGTTTTGGAATACTATCACGGCATAACAAAGATAAGCGGAGTTTTGAGTGATGTCGGCGCGCTGTCTGCTGTCGGAGGGCGTAAGCTTTCGGATGATACGGCTGTGATTGATGATATTAAGCTGAAATTTGACAGTTTTAACCCAAAGAAGCTGTTTGCACAGACTGTGACGGCGTATGTAAGGTATTCAAATGACAAGACAGACGGAAAACTGATATACGCGATTGCGGATTCGGGAAATAAAGTCACAGATATAGGCTATGCGGATTATGACGAAATCCGTGACAGCCGGATAGTGTATACCGATTCAGACGGCAGAGAATGTAAGACTGCGTTTTCCGATAACACAAGGGTGATATATAACGGGAGATACCTTACAAGAATGGGACTTGAAACTGATTTGAAATTTTCGTGCGGATTTTTAAGGCTTATCACATATCCTGACAGTGCGTCCGCAAATGTAATACTGATAAACGATTATAAAACGTATACAGCGCCGTCTGACGGATATTTAAATAGCAATCTGACGGACTTTGACGGACGTACCTATACACTTGGATTTGATGCGGCAGATATGATAACGGTAAACAAATACGGCGAGGCGGTTGAATATGATGACAAGCTTTTCGTTCAAAAGGATGATATAATAAACGCCGCGGTAAGCGATGACGGAAGCTGTATAGATGTGTATATCATAAATCAGCGTATTTACGGAAATCTTGATTCTGTCAGCGAAGCAGATAAAACCTGCAAAATAGACGGAAAGACTTATAAGCTGACGGGAGCGGCAGTAAACAATGCCGACAGTATGCTTGGCAAAAACGTTGCTGCATACCTTGATGTCAATGACAGCATAACGCTTATAAAAAAGCAGGACGGCAGCCAAAGCTACGGATATTTGCTGTCTGCTCCGCACACGAACGCGTTTTCCGGCAGTGCGGAAATGAGAATTCTTGCAGCAGACGGTACGGTCAGGGTAATCAACGCCGATTTAACAACAAGGCTGAACGGTCAAAAGGCTGCTCTCGGAAAGTTTGGCGAAATAGCTCCGCAGCTTATACGCTATACCTTGCGTGATGACGGAAGTGTATCGCTGATTGAGCTTGCCGGGGTGTCGGCGGCAGTAGGCTGCAGTGTATTTACGGAAAATTATTCTTCACAAAACTGCAAATACTACGGCGGAAATCTTAAAACCTTTGCTTCGGCGTATCAGCTGAATGAGTCAACGCCGATATTTGTTATTCCGGATGATACATATGACGCGGATAAGCTGAGGGTGAAGAACCTCGGCTATCTGATAAATGATAAACGCTACAGCGTAAGGCTGTATGATACGGATGATTCATACATGGTCGGAGCGGCTGTTATTTATTCCGATAAGAGTGAAAAACGCGAGCTTGAATATTCGGACAGGGTTGCGGTTGTGACGGACGCGGCTAATATTTCAGACAAAAACGGCAAACGCTGTATTGACCTTTCCGTATGGCTTGACGGGCAGGAATCGCACATATTCTTTGACAATGACGGCGGTGAGGATGTAACCGGCAGCTGGCTGCCGAATCATAAAGGCTTTGTCACAAAAAACGGCAATATTGAATTTAAAAAGGGTGATGTTCTGCAGTTTTATATGGATGACGAAAGCCATTGCAAATTCTTAAGAATGTTGCTGACGCGCGATGTCATAAACAATGATTTGCAGTATGAGAGAAACCTCGGCGATTACGGCGCTCTTACAAACGAAAACTATTTCAGTGAGCTTTATTCATGCTTTGGTACAGCGGAAAAACGATACGGAAGTAAGCTTATGGTATCGGTCGGCGGCGTGCTGCGTACAATTCCGCTTGGCGGTGCTAAGGTTTATATCTATGATACAGTGCGTGATAAGCTGAGCGGCGGCGATTTGGCGGATATTTCGACCGGCAGCAAGGTTTTTGTCAGAATGAATTTTACCGAAACAAAAGAAATTATTGTAATTAAATAGTATATTCACGGACATTATATATTACAGAGGTGATAATAATGTTCAAAGGAAAAATTACAATAATAGGTGACGGAAACGTGGGGGCAACAACGGCGTATACATTGATGCTGAGCGGTCTTGTGTCGGAAATTGTCATAATAGACGTCAATAAGGACAAGGCGCTGGGAGATGTTATGGACTTAAATCACGGAATGTGCTTTGTCAGTCCGCTGAAAATAAATGCAGGCTCTTACAGTGACATCAGCGGCAGCGATATTGTTATAATTACGGCAGGCGCAAGCCAGCGTGACGGAGAAAAACGAACGGATTTGTTAAAGCGGAATTCGGTGATATTTAAAGATATAATAGATAATGTTTTAAGATACTGCCGTGACGATACAATTCTCTTGGTTGTGACCAACCCGGTGGATATTCTGACATATATGACCTATAAGATGTCCGGATTTTCAAAGAATAATGTTATCGGTTCGGGAACGGTTCTTGATACGGCGCGGCTCAAGTTTTTGCTCGGCGAGCATACAAATATTGATTTGCGGAACGTCCATACCTATATAATAGGCGAGCACGGTGATTCGGAGGTTGCGGCGTGGAGCATAACGAATGTTGCCGGCATGGATATAAACAGATATTGTTCAAGCTCCGGAAGCTGTGATTCTTTAAGCATCAGCAAGGGAAGCTTTTTAGAGTGTACCAAAAACGCTGCGTATGAGATTATAGACAAAAAGGGCTCAACCTATTATGCGATTGCCCTGTCGGTACTCAGAATAGTAAGAAGTATAATAGGTGATGAAAACTCAATTCTTACAGTTTCAAGCCTTCTCGGCGGAGAATACGGCATAGAGGATATATGCTTAAGCGTTCCTACCATTGTAGGGAGCGGCGGAGCGGAAAAGGTTCTGGAAATTGATTTTTCCGATAAAGAGCTTGACGGTCTTAGAAAATCGGCGGACGGTCTTAAAGCTTTGGCAAGGGAAATCGGATTTTGATTTGCAGGGCGCATCCTTTTGGGGGCGGTCACACTGAGCCGCCACTGCGGTATATCAAACAACACATAATGTGCCGTTCGTAGGGGCAGATATTATCTGCCCGAAATAAATATTGAACAACATTTTTGCATATGAAAGGCGAAACGGGCGGTCATACTGAGCCGCTCCTGCGTTAATATTACTAAGTGCTTGACACTTACGTAAGTTGAGGTTATACTTTTATTATGATTATAAATCGGAAAGGAAGATTTAAGTTGATTACAAATGATATAAAGTATGTAGGCGTAAATGACCATGAGATAGATTTGTTTGAAGGTCAGTATGTTGTAGAAAACGGAATGGCATATAATTCATATGTCATAACAGACGAAAAAATCGCTGTTATGGATTCGGTAGACGCACGTTTTGCAGATGAATGGCTTGATAATATAAAAAAGACGCTTGACGGCAGGACACCGGACTATCTTGTTGTTCATCATATGGAGCCGGATCATTCTTCAAGCATATTAAGCTTTACCGAGGCATATCCTGAGGCGGAAATTGTTTCATCGGCAAAGGCTTTTGTTATGATGAAGCAGTTTTTCGGTACTGATTTTGCCGACAGGCAGATTGTTGTAAAGGAGGGGGACAAGCTGCCGCTTGGTAAGCATGAACTAAGCTTTATTGCAGCGCCGATGGTTCATTGGCCTGAGGTTATGGTCAGCTATGACTCTGCGGATAAGGTTTTGTTCTCGGCGGACGCTTTTGGAAAATTCGGCGCACTGGACGCGGACGAAGATTGGGCATGTGAGGCACGCCGCTATTATATCGGAATTG
>CAJLFL010000094.1 GCA_905205855.1 uncultured Eubacteriales bacterium
ATAGGCGTTGTTAAAGAGGGCGATATTATAAGTATAAATATACCCGAAAACAAGCTGGAGCTTTTGGTTGATAAAGCAGAACTTGACAAGCGTATGGCTGATTTTGTTCCAAAGACAAAAGAGCTGTCGGGTTATTTAAAGCGTTATTCCGCATTGGTTTCAAGCGGTGCAAAGGGCGCAATACTGAACAAATAATAAAAAACTTTTTGCGGCGTCTTTTGGCGCCGCATATTTGTATGGGATGATATAATGAATAACAAACTTAAAGATATTTCAATCGAATTACATTCTCTGGCAGTGTTTCATAACCTTCTCGGCGATCCGGTTATAAGCGCGCTGCTTAAATACTTTGATGTCTGCGACAAAGAGCCGCAGACCGAGGCGGTTGCCGCATATACGCAAATAGCGTCAAGACTGTATGAGGCAAAGACGGATAACCTCAGCCGATATATACAGGGGATAGTAAATGATGATGAGAATGTTTATCTCCGCAGCGTGGGCGCGGGAGAAGAACTGCCAAAGCTGCTTGTCCGCAGCGTAGAGGAGGAATTAAAAATTCTGCAGAACCTCTCAGAGCTTACACCTGAGTTTTTGCGAAGCACACTTGAATGGAGAGGCTTTCTGCCGCAGTGGCAAACGGAAAGACTTGACATTGCAGCAGATTATGCGTGCCGTACAAAAGATATCGGCAAGTACGGATACGGTATATATGCACGGTACCATATGTTCTATCTTGACGGCGCAAAGGGAATAGTCCCGGTTTGCAATCCCGATACGACAAGGCTGTCGGATCTGGCGGATTATGAGAGAGAAAAAAAGCTTATACTCGACAATACGCGTGCGCTTCTTGACGGAAAGCCGGCGGCGAATATTCTGTTGACGGGTGATGCAGGCACCGGCAAGTCGTCAACTATAAAAGCTGTTGCAAACGAGCTGTACCGCGAGGGACTGAGAATCCTTGAGGTACGGAAGGAGCAGCTGCATCAAATACCGGCTATACTGGACGAGCTTACGGTGAATCCGCTTAAATTTATCCTGTTTATAGATGATTTGTCATTTACAAAGGATGATGACGACTTCAGCGCGCTGAAAGCAATTCTGGAAGGCTCTGTGTCTGCAAAGTCGCAGAATGTTGCCATATATGCAACAAGCAACCGCCGTCATTTGGTAAAGGAAACCTTCTCTGACAGGCAGGGTGATGAGATTCATCTTAACGATACCATGCAGGAGATAATTTCCCTTTCAGAGCGTTTCGGACTGCAGATTACATTTAGCCGTCCCGATAAAAATACCTATCTTGATATAGTTCATACACTTGCGGCATCAAAATATATCATGATGAGTACAGAAGAACTTGATAAAGCGGCAGAGCAGTTTGCTCTTGCGCGCGGAACGCGCTCGGCGCGCGCTGCACGGCAGTTTGTTGACCGTCTTATCACAAACTTATCATTATATGCCGCAGGTTTGCCTGACGGCATCGGAATACCGCCCCGTTTTTCTGAAATGAACCCAAAAGGTGATGCTTTTGTGGTGCATATCACTGCAGACGGGGCGTTTTTTCATGCTTTTTTTGGATTTTTCGGTATTTTCGTAAGTTAGCAAACAATTATCATAAGTTTTCATATTGTCCGCCATATGATATGGTGTTATCATAAAGCATAGAAAACCGAAAAGGAGAAAATAAATGACAAGGGAATATTTTGAAGCAAGGAAAAAGGAAGTATTGGAGAATCACCGAAAGGTGACGGAAAGGGTAAACCGGAAAAAGGCGAGCATAAACGGAATATTCAACAGATATGAGTACCCGGCGCTGATGAGAGAGGATATACCGCTGAACTGGAGATTTGATTATTCGTATGAGAGGAATCCGATGTTTTTGGAGAGAATCCGTGTAAATGCGGTAATGAATGCAGGGGCGATATACATAGACGGAAAGTATGTGCTTGTTGCAAGAATAGAGGGAAATGACAGAAAGTCATTTTTTGCGGTAGCGGAGAGCGAAAACGGAGTAGACGGTTTTAAGTTCAGAGAGAAGCCGATAGAACTGCCGAGAATATCGGAGGAGGAAACAAACGTATATGATATGCGTCTTACGCAGCACGAGGACGGATGGATATACGGACTGTTCTGCTCAGAGAGAAAGGATACAAGCGTGGATGATACATCATCAGCGGTGGCAAAGTGCGGAATAGTAAGGACAAAGGACTTAAACAGCTGGGAAAGACTGCCTGACCTGGTATCACCAAATCAGCAGAGGAACGTAACATTGCATCCGGAGTATGTGTACGGAAAGTATTTGCTGTATACACGGCCGTCGGACGGATTTATAGATGTAGGAAGCGGCGGAGGAATAGGAGCAGCATTGGTAGAGACAATGGAGCATGCGGAGATAAAGGAAGAAAAGATAATAGATCCGAGAATATATCATACGATAAAAGAGGTAAAGAACGGAGAGGGAGCAACACCGATAAAGACAAAGGAGGGATGGCTGCATATAGCGCATGGAGTAAGAAACCATGCAACGGGACTTAGATATGTACTGTATTGCTTTATGACATCACTGGAGGATCCGACAAAGATAATCTATGAGCCGGGCGGATATTTTGTAGCGCCGAAGGGAGCAGAGCGAGACGGAGATGTATCGGGGTGCATATTCAGCAACGGAGCAATAGCAGATGAAAAAGGAAACCTGTATGTATACTATGCGTCAAGTGATACGCGTCTTCAGGTAATATCAACGACAATAGAAAAGATGGTGGATTATTGCAAAAACACACCGGCAGACGGATATAACACGCATGCAAGTGTGGAGGCAATATGCCGGCTGATAGAAGCAAACAAGGGATATTATACTGAGTAAAGGAGAAAAAAGATGCTGAGTGTAAGGGACACAAAAAGCGAAATAGTAATCAATGGATTTGAAACAAGAGAGATAAGATATGCGTTTCATGATATAGACGGAACACATTCGCTGATAAGAGAATGGCCGCCGGTGATGAGCATATGTCTGTATGATGTGATAGAAAACGGATTGCCGGAGGACTTTGACAGCAAGGAAAATGAAAGATGGCTGATAGAACTTGCCGGGAAAGAGAAGCACGAGGAAACGGATAAGTTTTGTGTAGAATCGGCAGGACTGTCGGCGCTGACGCAGATGGAATGGGCGATACGCCGCGGAGTGGAAGAAGGAACGATAGAGGTAAGCTGTGACGAGAAAACAAATACAGAGATAATAAAGAGAATCTGGTCGGGAGAGGAATATTATGATGATTTGCCCGAAACAGAGGAAATGACAGAGATGCTGAAGGAGCAGACGCCGCGGCTGTTTAAGCTGTATGAGGCGGTGCTTAACGGATACTGCCGTGATAAGAATCTTGAGATAGCTAAGAAAGAGCCGGAGAGGTTTAGAGTAGCAGGGTCAATGGAGTTTATGAAGTATCTGAAGGATAAAGGAGTAAAGAATTACTTTGTAACGGGAGCAGTAGTGGAAAAAGGCACAGGAATGTATGAGGAAGTAGAAACACTCGGCTATAAAATCGGAGAAGGAGAGATAATAGAGGAGATAATCGGTTCGACATGGACAGAGAAAATGCCGAAGGATATGGTAATGAAGAAGCTGCTGAAGGAGCTGAAGGCAGACGGGAAAAACGTACTGGTGGTAGGTGACGGAAGAGCAGAGATTTCAGCGGGAGCAGAGATGGGAAGCGTGGTTATAAGCCGCTTGCCAAAGACAGCTGAGTATCAGAGAGAGCTGCACAAGGAGCTTGGCAGCAATGTCATTATAGAGGATTATCTTGATAAAAACCTTTACGATTTATTTGAGGGATAATATAAATGGGGCGCCCCTGCGAAACCAAACAACACATGATGTATGCACAATCCCGCAGGGGCGGATGCCTATCCGCCCGAAACAAATATTGTTTGTGTCTATGCAATTTTTGGATGAATTGTAAAGCAAAAGATTATAAATGTATTATATTCTCTTATAATTTACAAAAAGATGGGAAAAATACTTGACAAACAGTTTAAGAATATGCTATACTTTATTAGTCGCACTTAGGCGATGTTGTTTGGTATGGAGAGGTGTCCGAGTGGTTTAAGGAGCTAGTCTTGAAAACTAGTGATGCGAAAGCACCCAGAGTTCGAATCTCTGCCTCTCCGCCACTTTAATTTAATATTTTTAAATTCGGAGAAGTACTCAAGTTGGCCGAAGAGGCGCCCCTGCTAAGGGTGTAGGTCGGGAAACCGGCGCGAGGGTTCAAATCCCTCCTTCTCCGCCATTACATAAATACACTTTTTTGGACAAGCAAGTGTATTTACGGAACAGTTGAGGATATTGTTTGAGAAATCAAGCAATGTCCTCTTTCTCTTTTTGCAAAAGATTTTTGATGAAACGGTATTCAATTCTTATTTCCTGCGTTACATTTTCGCCGCTTCGGTCTTTTTCGTAAACGGTTATGCTTTCAACAAGTCCGAACACAGTTTCACGGTCAAGCTCCGTTATATTTTCATATCGACTAATCATATCAAGCCAATCGTTAATATTACTCTCGGTTTCGCTTATGTCGCAGAGTTTATTTTTGATAATTGGCAGTTTCTTTTCCAATTCTGCCTTTTCATCTGTGAAATTTTTCATAAGTCCAAGTGCAATATCTTCCGGCATTTTCCCCGTGCATTTATCTTCATATACGCATTTAATTCTATCGTTTAATTCAAGCAAGCGTGTTTCTATGTTTTTAATTTTTGTTTTTACACTACCCATTTCGCCACGATTGCTTTTCTTTAACGCCTTGTAAAGTTTATCTGCCAAATGTTCTCTTTCATTTACGGCAAGAGTTGCATAATTGCGTATATCATTTAGAATAAATGTGCTTATATGATCTTCGTCAATGTAATGTGATGAGCAAGCCTTGCTGCCGTTGTTATTATACTTACTGCAACGGTACACACCCTTTTCACGGTCTTTTAACTGCTTACGCATATATGCCAAAGGCATACCACAGTCTGCGCACTTTATAAGGCCTGAAAACAGACCTATCATATCGTTTTTTGTCCTCCTCACAACGGTATGGTGATGTCGGTTAAACCTTTTTTGAACTCTGTCCCATAATTCTTTTTCAACAAGAGCTTCGTGTGTATTTTCAACAACAATCCAATTTTCGGGTGAAACAGTCCGCATTTTCTTTGTTTTGAATGAAACAACCTGCCGCTTACCCTGCACCATATTTCCTATGTACGCCTGATTTTTTAATAGTTGTGTTATCGTCGCACTGCCCCAAACATTTTTCTGTTCGGATAATGGATTTGTCTTACCCTCTTTTTCATAATGATAAAATCTCGGTGTGCTTACACCTTCTTTGTTGAGTTTGTCCGCTATCATACGGGCACTGTCACCATTTGCAAAATCATTGAACAGCCTGCGTACAATAAATGCGGCTTCGTCATCAATTATAAGAATGTGCTTATCCTCCGGAGATTTCATATATCCGTACGGAGCTTGACTACCCATAAACTTTCCCTGCTCAGCGCTTTTCTTTTTTACTTGTCGTACCTTTTTTGAAACTTGTTTTGGATAAATTTCGTTTAGTACGTGATGAAAAGCTGCTATGTCATTATCGTCTTTTATTGTGTCTATTCCGTCATTAACCGCAATAAACCTAATATCGTGTTCAATAAAGTATTCTTCGGTATAATATCCGGCTTCAACATAATTTCGTCCGAGTCTGGAAAGGTCCTTTGTAACAATGCAATTTATTCTGCCTATTTCGGCATCGTGAATCATTCTTTTGAAATCCGGTCTGTTAAAATTTGTGCCGGTATATCCGTCATCAATATAACAATCCTCTAATTTCCACCCCTTTTCATTTACATAGTCCATAAGAACTTGTCTTTGATTGGCAATGCTCATACTTTCTAAGCTGCCGTTATGGTCATCTCTTGAAAGACGACAGTAAATACCCACATTATAATCATCATCGTGCATTAGCATAAATTATTACCTCCTACAAAATGCAGGACAATGATATAATAGAATAATTGTATGGGTATATTATAACGCGCTTTATTTGTTTTGTCTATGCCTGTGTAAGAGATTCAGCGCTTTGCACTGATGATTTTTTGCGTAATATGTCAAATACCAAATTACCTATTTTTTCTTTACCTGCAAAATGACTGTTCACAACATAAGTTGTATTTCCGGCTTTGTATGTAGAATTAAGAGTATTCATATCTGCCGGTTTGCTTTCGATATGCTCTAAATTACTCATATTTATTTACCTTTCATTTTCAGTTTATTTAACGACAGTCTGACAGCCGGTGGCACGGCTCACGGGACTTGCACCCTCCGCATAGTTCTTATGCAACCGCCCAATGCAGTGACGCGTTCAAGACGGGAGTATCATTATTTCATCATAGCATCATTGCTGTGCAGAATTGCCTTTTATTCTGCATTTACGGTAAAAATGTTTCTCGCTCTGTCATTTTAATAGGGCTCCCGAAAAGCCGATAGGCTTTTTGGGAAAAAGGAGGGGCAGCGGAAAAAGTGAATTTTTGCATTTATGCGAAAATGAATATTTTATAGCTTGCCCCGACGTCGTGGCGCATTTACTGTATAAGCTCTGCTATGACTGAATGTTGAAAGACTGTCTATACTGCGCCTGTGCGCTTTCTTTGTCAAAGAACATTTATTTTAAGCTATTATCAGCCTATCAAAACATACCTGGTTTTGAATATGTTTTGATAGAATGATAATTGAGGTAAAAAGGGGTGCGGAAAGGGAACGCACCCCCAACCTCTTTAATGCCGGCTCTTAATCGGGTAAGATTTTGAAATCGGTTACTATACAGTAAATCAACCGGGCTTCAAGACGCTTTTCGATTTCTTCATCAACATAATAATATTCGTTACCGTATTCGTCTGTAAGCGTCCGTGTTGCCAATCTGCGTATGTACCGCCGGTAGTGAGTGAGAACAACACCCAAGGCCTGTCCGTCACCGTCCATTACGGCAATGATAACCGACAGCGGTAAGTTTTCCACATTTGATGCCACTCAAAACCCTCCTTTTCCAAATAGTCGCGCATAAGTTTCAGTATACGGGCTCGCCGCTTTGATACATTCTGATGTACCGTGTCAAGCTCTCTTGCAATTTCCCTGTCGGTCATTTCCATAAAATATGAAAGCAGAATAATATCCCGCTTGTCCGCCGGAAGTTTTTCAAGAGCTG